>JBJOLO010000240.1:0-4595 GCA_046045565.1 Planctomycetota bacterium
GAATTCGCGTCCGATCAATTGCCGCAGCACCTGCAAGTATTGTTTGAGGGATTGAGCGACCGTCAAGGAAGGGAGTCAAACGAGTTGCCGTTGCCGCTGCCGCGGTTGATGGATGTGCCGGTGAAACGGACTTCGGTGCGAGTTGTCGGCCCTGTGACCGATACCGCATCGGCCCGGGATGATCGCGGTGCATCCGTGTTGTCGTGGTGTGAGAGTCGTCTGGGATCGCTCCAGGATATCTTGCGGCAGGCCGATGACGTGGCTCTGGATCACTCGGCCAGCGAATTGCAGGATTGGATCGAGCCCTGGCGACAGCGTGCGGACGCCGTGCCCGGCCTGGATGCGGGGGATGCGTTGACACGTCCGGCCATCGCGGAGTCGATGCATTCCGTACGCGAGGCGATCTCAGGCTACGTGGAGCGTTATCGACTTTCCGTTGCGGCGGCGTCGTCCGACGAGCGAAAACTGCAACCCCGGGATTTCCTGGATGTGTTCTCGCTCTTTACGAGACCGGTGGCGGCGGAATTCCATGCCGATGGTCCGCTGGAGGATTCGCTGAAATTGCGGTGGACGTACCGTTTCGATGCGGCAAGGAACGGGCAACCATGGATCGCAGGCATGCTGTGCGTGCTGGCAGCGCTGGTTGTTTGGTTCGGGCCTAAACCGACAAGGCTTCAAGCCTCGGCCCCGGGTATGGCATCCGTCGCCGGGTGCTTTGCCGGTTTTGTCTGGATCGCTTGGCTTTCACCCGCCTGGATCGGGTGGCTTTGCGTCATCGCATGTGGGCTTTGGTCGCTTCGTACTTCAGAAGAGTCGCTCGCCAATACCTCGTTGAAATCGTGATACGCAACGAGCGTTCTCCGCAGACGGATGGTGAGCCCGGGAAAATCTTTCACTCGGGCCACTTCTGACCCCGGGCCTGCCTTGGACGTGAGGCTTTCGACTGCTATCAAGTGCCCGGCTCGTGCTGGCACTGACGAAGCCTGCTTGAATCGATATTGGCATTGAAGGCCTGTTCTGTTACTTTTCCCATTCTTCAACCTGTGCCGGTTGCGGCCAAGTTGGGTTTGCGTGCAATTGAACAACAGCTCGTATACCAGATCGTTAAATAACGGATTATTGCAGTCGAGCCATGGATAAGCGTCAGCTGTGCGGAAGGAGTCCGCTAATGGGGTCATCCCAGGGTAGTCCGATCTGCGTCCACATTCGCTGGATGATTCGTCGCGACATGCCGGAGGTGTTGCAGATCGAGCAGGGCAGCTTCGAGTTTCCCTGGTCGGAAGAGGACTTCGTCCGTTGCCTGCGACAGCGGAATTGCATCGGGATGGTGGCTGAGCACGACGAGCGGATCGTCGGTTTCATGATTTACGAACTGCATCGCAATCGCTTGCATGTGCTGAATTTTGCGGTCCGCAACGACGTGCGGCGCAAGCAGGTCGGAACGCAGATGATTCGCAAGCTGGTTAGTAAGCTGTCTTACCAACGGCGCAACCGGATCATGCTCGAGGTGCGGGAGACCAACCTTGCGGCTCAATTGTTTTTCCGCGAGCACGGTTTCCGCGCGATCTCCTTGTTGCGGCAGTTCTACGAAGACACTCCGGAAGATGCTTATCTGATGCAGTACCATCATCAGGCTGCGGAAGTGGTCGACTCGACCAATCGCATCTCGCGTCTGGCGGGCTGAGTGCGCTTTCGCGGAACTAGGCTGTGCGAAACTTGCTTGTGCTGAGGACCCTGTACTGAGGACCCTGTACTGAGGACGATGCGCTGAGTTGGAAGCGTCCTCCGCGCCTCGGCGCGATGCCGCGCTCGATCCTCGCACTGCGGTCGGCGTGCTTTGCCAGCGTCGCGGTGCTTTGTCTTTCTCATGGAATCGCTGGTTGGCCTCGCCGTGTCGGGGGACTTCGATCCACATCGTTGTGCCTGCTGTGCACGGTCTGCTGCGAGTGCTTTCGTTTTCCATGAGTTTTCCCGGAGCTGCCTCGCCAGTTCCTGCTTGAGCATTGCCTGTCGATAGGGGCTCGTCATGAAGCTTGGTTGCCCGGCACGTGGCGTTGTCGATCCGGCAAGCTCAGAGGGCAGGTGTTTGCCACCGCAAACTCGTTGTCATGTGAAGTTGGGGCGTTTGCGATGCGAAAAAATCGGCCTTGACTAAGCGACGTGAGGAGGAGCTTTCGAGCGTTGTGGCGGCGCGCCAAGAGCAATCAACATCGCAATGTTGACCTTGCGCAGGTGAATCACTATAATTTTGGCCGTGCTATGGATAGCACAGCTGCTGGTGACCCCAGAAAACCGGCAGATTGGAGTTGAACAAGGAGGTGACGCTCCGGTCGCGGCCGCGGCGGATCTTGATTCCGCGGCCCTTTGCCACAGGAGTTTGCCGGTGTCGTTTCTCGTGGATAACGACGCACGGGAGCGTGTCCGTCAGGCGACGGATATCGCAGACCTGATCAATGCGTTTGTCCCGCTGCGCCGTCAGGGCCGCAACCTGACCGGTCTTTGCTGGATGCATGAGGACTCGAGGCCGAGTCTGCATATTAATCCGCAGCGTCAGACGTGGCGATGCTTTGTCTGCAACGTCGGCGGCGATGTGTTCAGCTTCGTGCAGCAGTATCACAAGGTCGGCTTCCGCGAAGCGCTGGAGATGCTGGCCGATCGCGCGGGAATCCCGTTGCCGAAACAACCGGGACAGCGGGAAGTGAAGCCCGGCGGACCGGAGGACAAGAAAACCCTGCTGCAGGCCATGGAGTGGGCGCAGCGGCAGTTTCACGAATGCCTGCTACACAGTTCCGAGGCGGAAGGCGCTCGCAAGTACCTGGTCGAGCGGCAGATTTCGGACGAGAGCGTACGTCGATTCGGTTTGGGGTATTCGCCCAACAGTTGGCAATGGCTGATCGATCGAGCTCGTTCCACCTCGTTCTCAACGGAAGTGCTGGAGGCCTGCAATCTGGCGCAGCGAAAAGAGGGCACGCAGCACTACTACGATTTTTTCCGCGGCCGTCTGATGTTCCCGATTCAGGATATTCAGGGGCGGCCGATTGCGTTTGGCGGACGCGTGTTGCCGGGCGGTCCCGAATTCGGCGGCAAGTACGTCAACTCGCGGGAAACGCGTTTGTTCGTGAAAAGCGACAACCTCTATGCGCTGCATTTGGCGGCAGATGAGATTCGACGAACCAAGGGCGTCGTGGTGATGGAAGGTTACACCGACGTCATCATTGCTCATCAGAGCGGCATCAAGAACGCCGTGGCGGTGCTCGGAACCGCGCTGAATTCCAATCACGTACGCCTGATGCGCCGCTTTGCCGATACGGCTTACCTGGTGCTGGACGGCGACGAAGCGGGCCAAGTCCGGACGAATGCGGTGCTCGAGCATTTTCTTGCCGAGAATGTCGACCTGCGCGTGGTGACATTGCCCGACGAATTGGATCCTGCCGAATTCCTCCTGGCCCGAACGGGCGACGAGTTTCGGCAGCGATTGACCGAAGCGGTGGATGCGATTGAACATCGTATTCGCACCGCGACCGCAGGCATCGACGTGGTTCGGGACACGCATCGCGCCAATCTGGCGTTAGAGCAGATCCTGGAAACGCTGGCCAAGTCGTCTGCGGTTCGCGACGGACTGCCGTCGGCCATGGTGCTGCGGGAGCAACAGTTATTGGTGCGACTCGCCCGACAATTCGGCGTGCCCGAAGAGGCGGTGCGACAGCGGCTTCGCGACTTGCGCCAGTCGAACCGGGCAACCGCGTCGCGTTTTTCGAGCCTTGCTTCGCCTCCTGCGGTGGCATCCAGCGGGCCCGGTGCCGATTTTCGGGGAATGCGCGGTGCGGGCTCCTCCGTGGATGCGAATGCGCCGGAGGTGATCGCGGGCGACGAGCCCGATTCGACGAAAGAGTCCTGGGATGCGGAGACTGCACGATCTTTGACAGCTCGGGAAAGTGAATTGCTCGAGATCATGATTCTGCATCCCGAACTGGTTTCGATGGCGACCGCGAACATTGAAACCGACGAGCTGGAGTCGCGTCGCGCCCAAATCATTTTTGATTGCTATGTTTCCTTGGTTGCGGAAGGCGAACCCACAACGCTCGAACGCGTGCTGGCCGAGCTGCGGGATCCGCACATGCAAGGAACGCTGGTTGAGTTGGACGATCGGGCTCAAGCCAAATCCGAACATGCATTGCAGACGGCGGAAGACCGGTTGCGGGCATTATTGAATGATTTTCGCGGGAGTGTCGACGCGCGTGTTCGTCGGGAGATGATCAGCGAACTCGGCAAGACCGTTGCAGACCCTCAGAAGGAGATGGAGCTACTCAAGAACTTGTTAGAGGATGAGAAACGAAGAAGAGGTCTTACGACTGCCACGGATCGGTAGTCGGCCTCGATCGCGTTCGTCCTGCGACCCAAAACCGGAACCGCGAATGTCTGTCGGTGCATGCCGCAGTCAGGATCGGTGACGCAGCAGGATGGAGGCGACAAACCATGCATGTCATTCACGCAAGGAGGATTTACGTGAATCATCTGGCGATCGATCTACAAGCGTTGGTTACCAAGGGTAAGTCCCAAGGATTCTTGACCTACGACGAAGTAAACGCATACCT
>JBJOLO010000258.1:0-3862 GCA_046045565.1 Planctomycetota bacterium
TTCGAGAGCATCTGGCCTCCACATTGGCTGATGCCGGAGGACCGTTGCGGACGAAATTCAATGAATAATCGCACTTGGTTCCAAATCGATTTCACCGCTGGGAAAGGGACTTATGAACACCCGCCAACGATCTTGGATTCGCACGGCCATGGCTGGATTTGTAGCATTGGCGGCATGGACCGGATCGCCGCTGCACGCCAAGCCCCCGACGGTAGAAGACGCCCTGCAGAAAATTTCGCCGGTCCAGACGGACATTTCTTATGATCGCCCGGACGCGGACGCGGTGAGCAAGTGCAAATTGGAGTCGATCAACCAGGAAGGCGTCACGGGATTTGCCGTGCGATCGGAGTCGGGCCAGCTGCTGCGTCGGTTCCTCGACACGAACAAGGACTCCAAACTCGACGTCTGGTGCTACTATCGCGACGGGGTGGAGATTTATCGCGACATCGACAGTAACTTCAACGGCCGCACCGACCAGTACCGCTGGCTGGGGACGGCGGGAACGCGCTGGGGGATCGACGAGAACGAGGATGGCACGATTGATTCCTGGAAGTCGATTTCGGCGGAGGAAGTCACGGCCGAAGTTGTCGCGGCCTTGCGCAACCGCGATGCGCAGCGATTTCAGCGACTTCTGTTAACGACCGACGAATTGACCGATTTGGGGCTTGGCGAAACGCGGACAAAGGATTTGCGAGATCGACTCGAAGCTGCTCGCGAGCACTTCGGGGACCTGGCCGGAAAGCAAAAATTGATCGGCTCGAAGACGGAGTGGACGAATTTCGGTGCGACGCAGCCGGGCATTTTTCCCGCCGGCACGGATGGCTCGACGCGCGACCTGATCGTCTACGAAAACGTTGCAGCGATGATCGACAACGACGGCAAGTCCACCCCGCTACCGATCGGTACGCTGGTGCAGGTAGGCTCGACTTGGCGAATCTTCGACTTGCCCAACCTGGACGCACAAGCCGCATCCGTACCAGGCGGTAATTTCTTTGTGCAGGCGGCTCCCAAAACCGATTCGGCAGCGACATCGGACCCGACGGTGAGCGCCGACTTGCAGAAGCTGATCGACCAGTTGTCTGCCTTGGACGGGCAGCAGGCTCAAACACCGGCGGAGGAGATGCAGGCGTTTTATGAAAAACGCGCCGCCTTGCTGGAGAAGCTTTACGCGGGCAGCAATGGTGAAGAGGAGCGAAACAGCTGGTTGAGACAACTTGCTGATTCGATCGGCGCAGCGGTCCAAACAGGCGACTACTCCGCAGGTGTGGAACGATTGCAGAAGCTGGTCTCGGACTTGACCGAGGCCAAGGCTTCCACGCAGCAGATCGCGTACGTCGCGTTTCGCTGCGTGATGGCGGAGCACGATCTGGCGATCCAGGACGAGAAAGCAGATTACTCCAAGTTGCAAACAACGCTGGAGGAGAAGCTTTCAAAGCTTGTCTCGGACTATGCCGACGCAAAGGGCATTGCCGAGGTGATGATGCATTTGGCGAACGTCTATGAGTACGCCGGCAAGAACGACGAAGCGCTCGACATGTACAATCGGATCGTCAAGGAGCAAGCCGATTCGGATGTCGCCAAGAAGGCTGCGGGGGCCCAATTCCGGCTGGAATTGGTTGGCAAATCGTTGCCGCTAAAGGGCAAAATCCTGGACGGCAAGGCAAACAATACGGCGTTTGACCTGGCACAGATGAAGGGCAAAGTGGTGCTCGTGCATTACTGGGCTACCTGGTGCCAGCGCTGCACGGAGGACATGACGAAGCTGAAGGAACTGCAAGCAAAATATGCGAAGCAGGGGCTGACGATCGTCGGTGTCAACCTGGACAGCGACGCGAAGACCGCAGGAACGTTCCTGCAAGCCAACAAATTGCCCTGGAACAACTTGTTCGAGCAGGGCGGCATGGACGGACGCTTGGCGGTGGAGATGGGGATCGTCAACCTGCCAACGATGATTCTCGTTGACAAGGACGGCAAGGTGGTGGCAAACGAGATCCACGCCGTGCAATTGGAAAACGAACTTGCCAAGATCTTCAAAGAGGGTGTCGGCAACGCTCGAAACACGGCTCCCAAATCGACGAACAAAAAGTCGACAAAATAATGCGGGCCCCTGCCTAGATTCCCCGTCGGTACCGTCAATCGAACTCCGCTCGAACTGGTCCTAAGTTCGAGTTCCCGCGAAGCCGCATCTGCTTTCGCGAGAGATCCATTTTCCGGAGCGACCGGTACCCGGAATCGGTTGCCGACTGTGTAGAAGGCGACCGTCGCGTGATTCTACATCCTGCGTGGTCCGACCCACTCACGTTCGAGCCAGCCTTGGGATATACTTTAAGCGTCGTAACGCAATCGCGGCGATGGCGGCGGTCGGCACCGGCAGCCACGGGCACCGCAGGTCGCTCGGAGTTAGACGCGATCCCGGTTATGGCGATCAGCCGAATGTTGTAACTGGCGGCTTGCCGTTGCTGCGGTTACTTGTTCACGCGACGTTGGCGAACGCCTTCCGGTTGGTCACCTGAATTCCTTCCATCGCTTCCCTACCCATCGATCCCTACCCACCGATCACTTGCAAGCATGACGAATTCTCCCAGCACCATTTCTCCCCGTAACATGGTCCAGAAAATCTGGGACCAGCACGTTGTTTACGCCGAACCCGGCCGTCAATCGATCCTGTATATCGATTTGCATCTGGTGCATGAAGTCACGAGTCCGCAGGCGTTTGAGGGCTTGCGGCTGGCCGGGCGAAAAGTGCGTCAGCCATCACGTACGGTCGCCACCGTCGACCACAACATTCCGACCACCGACCGCCTGCTGCCGATCGCCGATCCGATTTCGGCACAGCAAGTGGAAACACTCCGCAACAACTGCAAGGAATTCGGTATTCGGCTTTATGATTTGCACGATCGTCATCAGGGAATCGTGCATATCATCGGTCCCGAGCTTGGCTATACGCAGCCCGGCATGACGATTGTCTGCGGCGATAGCCATACGGCGACGCACGGTGCGTTTGGTGCGTTGGCTTTTGGCATTGGCACGAGCGAAGTGGAACATGTACTGGCGACCCAGACGCTCTTGCAGTCGGCTCCAAAGACCTTTGAATTGCGGGTCAACGGGGAGTTGGCGACCGGCGTGACAGCCAAGGATTTGATCCTGTACTTGATCGGCAAGATCAGCACTCAAGGGGGCACGGGATACGTTCTGGAGTACACGGGCAGTGCGATTCGCGCCTTGAGCATGGAGCAGCGGATGACGGTCTGCAACATGTCGATCGAGGCGGGGGCGAGGGCCGGCTTAATCGCGCCGGACAGCAAAACGTACGACTACTTGCGCGGTCGCGAGTTTGTTGCGAAGGGAGCGGCCTTCGATCGCGCGGTGGCGGCCTGGGAACAACTGCCCAGCGATGCCGGTGCTCGCTACGACCGCTTGGAACAGTTTGACGCAGCAGACGTAGCACCGCAGGTGACGTGGGGAACAACGCCGGGCCAAGTGGCACCGATCACGGCGAACGTGCCTGACCCGCAAGCATTCGCAGACGAAACGGATCGCAAGACGGCTGCACGAGCGCTCGAGTACATGGGCTTGAAACCGGGCACCCCGCTATCCGACGTGGCAATCGATCGGGTTTTTATTGGTTCATGCACGAATGCCCGGATCGAGGACTTGCGACTGGCGGCGGCCGTGGTTCAGGGTCACAAAGTGTCGGGATCGGTCAATGCGATGGTGGTGCCGGGCAGCAGCCAAGTCAAAGAACAAGCCGAGGCGGAAGGGTTGGACAAGGTTTTCCGTGCTGCGGGATTTGAGTGGCGTGAGGCGGGATGCAGCATGTGCCTGGCGATGAACCCGGACAAGTTGGAGCCGGGTGAACGAT
>JBJOLO010000308.1:0-4490 GCA_046045565.1 Planctomycetota bacterium
GAAAGGGAAGCGGGGCAAGATCCCCGACGACCTTGCGCCGATCGCACAGCGGCTGAAAGTTGATCTCAGCAGTTGGCCGGAGCTCGTAGCAAGCTTCGGCCAAAAAGGACGAACGGCAAGAGGCTCCTTTGAGGCCCTGGAGCAGGAGGCAGCGCGTCGCGGACGAAAATGGATCCGCGGCAAGCGGCTATCACCGCGGGCCGGCGCTACCTAGGTCAACCCTGGGACGCGCTTCTCACCGAAATCTTTCATCTCTTTCGACATGCGTCAGACGCGTGAGCATCACGCGATCTGGACGTCTTCTGCGAATTGCATCTGCTGGATGCATTCTAGAACTAAAATCCCCCGCTAAATGCCTCAAAGTCTGCGCTAGCAGTCTCACAAACCGCTTAAGGCGTGCCCCCGGTCTCGCAGCCGATCCTCGATTCCAAGACACACACGTTTTTGATGGGCGAATGTTAACGAAGGGTGTGTGTCTTGGAATGAGCGAAGAGGGGAAACGTGTGTGTCTTGGAAAGGGGGGCTTGCCCCTTCGGCTTGATCGGACATTTCATCGAAGTCTTCGTACGACAGCAACTAATTGAGGCTGGAGTACGCTCCACATTCCTTGGCGAGGTCCGTCTTGTTCAATTCGCAAATCGACCGACTCCGGATCGGTCTGTAAGACCCGGCTCGCGGCATCAAACTTCGACAAGTCCGTGACGCTCGACAAGATCGCGATATTCGCCATGGCAATCAGATCGGAGATGCTGTGGCCATAAAGTCGAGTTGGTTGTCGCATGGTGGTGAGGGAAAAATCGCAGTCCGGCAACCTTTCCCGCAGGATCGACAAAATGGCGCTATTGCCACCGAGTGCCGCTCCGGAAAAAAGCCTCCGTCGCTCTGCAATTGCAGCGAGGTGTTGTTCGTCGTTTCCGACGTGCCCACCCTCAGCAATATAGGCTCGGAGTGCCACGCCGGTGTAGCCATCTGTCTCGTCGGCGAATACCACGAACAGTTCACCGCCCGGCCGCAGAAATCTCGCCATTCGCGTGAAGCTTGTCGGTAAATCCTCCAGAAAGAATATCATCTGCAGCGCCATCACCAGGTCGATGCTCTGGTCCGATGGTAAGTCGATTCCACTTCGCGGCACCACGCCATCGATTCCTTCGAATCCGGTGGCAACGGAGCAACCGGACTTCAAGTTGGGTAATCGACGGAGCATCGCGCGGTAATCGTCAACATAATGCGCATTCGGCTCAATGAACGACACCGTTGTTTCGTTTGGAACCGTGTCGGCAATCAATTCGAAGGTCTGGCCGTTACCGGCACCGATGTCCAAAATATGTCCCGCACGCGGTAGGCTGCGAGAAATCGCGGCACGCAATTCAGGAACAAACAGATCCCGCTGATCCGTGCCCATCATCAGTACCCGATCTAATGGATCCGGCTTCAGCAAGCGTGCAAAGGCGTTGTGGTACTGTTGATCCCGATCGAGACCGTGAAACTCGTTGCGCACCAAATCCAACGCCTCGTCGAACCGTGAACGCAGATTCCGAGCCGCCGCTCGATTGATTGCGATTGCCATTGGGGGAGCCGTTTCGTGTCGGGGCAGGTAGTTGGAGGCCATTTTGGCACGCTTCCATGTCTAGCCGCCTATCCGTCATTCGAACACGCCATTCCAAGACACACACGTTCGTCGGCAGTTTTGCCGGAAAACGTGTGTGTCTTGGAATGCTGTTTTTTGCTCGAAAACGTGTGTGTCTTGGAATGCTGTTTTGCTGGAAATCGTGTGTGTCTTGGAATGTCAGAACAGGGCGGTTAGCGGTCGGCCTTTGGTGATCGGGACGGGGCGGTTCAGGGGATCATGGATTGATCGCTCGGGGGTCAGGCCGAATGCGTAGAGGATCGTGGCCGTGAAATCGTCGGGCGTGACCGGGAGGTCTTTGACGTAGGCTCCGCGATCGTCGCTCGCGCCGTAGACCTGTCCGCCTCGAATGCCGCCACCCGCCAACAACTGCGTGTAGCAATGGGCCCAATGATCGCGTCCCGCCGTGGCGTTGATCTGGGGCGTCCGCCCGAATTCGCCAGAGACCACCACCAGCGTCTCTTCCAGCAGCCCGCGTTGCTCGAGATCCTCGAGCAACGCACTGAAGCACTTGTCGAACGCGGGGGTGCAATATTGATGAGTAAACTGGTCGCGACCGCGCAGTTGGCCGTCGACTCCGCAGGTATCGCTGGCGACACCATGGCAATCCCACAGGTTGAACTGACAGCCTTTCGCGTCGAAAAACGTCCAGAAAACGTTGACCATGCGGACGCCGTGTTCGACCAGTCTTCGGGCCATGAGAAAACTCTGTCCGTATTCGTTGCGACCGTATCGATCACGAAGCGAAGCGGGTTCTTGCTCGAGGTCGAGTACCTGGCGTACTTGCGGAGATACGAGCAAGTGGAGCGCCTGACCACGTTGGCCGGGAAACGGCGAGTGCGTCAAGCAACGGTCGGAGAGGGCATCGAGTTGGCCGCGTAGCGTCTGGCGGTCCAACAACCGTCGGGTATCGACGCCATCCAGGAGTTGCATGGCTCCCAATCCCAGCGGCGCGTCCGACAACGAGCCCTTGCGTTCCTTGTCCAGGACGAGCGGATCGTAGGCCGCGCCGAGAAATCCTGCTGATTGACCTTTGTAGGGAGGCGATGAGGTACCGAAGTACCGCGGCAGGATCATCCACGGCGGCAAGTCGCCGGTCGGCCCGAGCAACCGAGTTAGAATCGCGCCGGCTCCGGGATGATCGTCCCTGGAAATGAATCGGTCCCCGGGCCGCGCGGGCAACTGGCCCAGCAACGATCGCACGATCGCCGTCTCGTGGCCGTTGTCATCATGGGTCATCGAGCGAATGATGGCGAGCTTATCTGCGTGGCGGGCGAGTTGCGGGATCTGCGATCCGAACCTAATGCCCGGCACGTTGGTCTCGATCGGTTCGAAGACCGTTCGAATCCCCGCAGGCGCATCGGGCTTCAAGTCCCATAAATCGGGTTGCGACGGGCCGCCACATAGAAAGATATGAATGCAGCTTTTGGCGGCAGCCGCCCTCGTTTGATCGCCAGTGCCCGTATATTCCGCAGCACCTGCCGCCACTCGACCCGGCCAGGACCAGCCTGCCAGCCCCGCCAGCGTGCTCAAGCCGAGCCACTGGCGACGATTGCAGCCATGTTGAGCGGGAAACAGTCCGAACATGCTTTCCAACCGCGCCGAGCTGAAGCCGAGTTCACATTTGTAACGCGTGCTGCGCATCATAGCCTAACGAGATCGTCACTTCCTAGCGATTTCGATGAAATCGGCGACGAGCCGACTCGGCAAGCATCCGATGCAACCCTCGTAGCGCACCGTGCTGATGCACAGAGGACTCCAACGCACGGCCCTTCGCCATCAATGCGGCTCCCGCCGTTCCATTTCCAGGGCAGACTTCCTTTCGCGACCGTCATCACAACGTGAAACGAAAGACTCGACCCTCGCCCCGATCTATTTCACCGTGAACAGCTCGCATCGCAAAAATATGTGCAGAGTGAACCATGACGCGCTTTGGGCCACAATGTTACAATGACGCGAGAGCAGCAAATCGTCGCGACCCCTTTGATTATCGCTACGCATGGCGGTCGGTTGACTCGCGAGGCCGGCTTCCTAAAACATTCGTGTGCGATGAATTCGCTGATCGCATGTGATAACGGAAGCCGCCGGTTCCTTGCTGGCTGCTCGTCGACGCGAAAACTGGTTTTGTTTGCTCGAGTTGTCTTGGGCCGTTCGAACTGTTTGTTGTGCATCGATAAAAGAATCGCCGTATGCCTGTGCGTCAATCGATCGTCTGCTTGCTGGGAATAGGTGGCCTCGCGATCGTCGCGGCCGTCATGCTGGCGGAGGGCGAAGGCGTGTTTGGCGAACGCCAAGCGGTGGATGCCGCAGAGCTGGAGCGATGGATCGGGCAGCTCGGTGCGAATGAGCAGTCCCGCCGCGATGATGCCGCGCGACAGCTGATGCGACTCGGCGAGTCCGCACTGCCTGCGCTTGACGATGCAGCGAGGCGTCACGTTGACGTCGAAGTGCGGCTGAAAGCCCGCTGGCTGTTCGAGAAAATGCTGCTCGAAAGCCGCTCGACCGA
Source organism: Planctomycetota bacterium (assembly GCA_046045565.1). GTDB lineage: Bacteria > Planctomycetota > Planctomycetia > Pirellulales > Pirellulaceae > VGZA01. The sequence continues at coordinate 4,134 of JBJOLO010000308.1, forward strand.
AATGTCGTTCGTCCTCATCCAGCCGGGGAAATTTCAGATGGGATCGCCCACCACAGAACCGGGCCACGCGGCGGACGAGACTGTCCATGACGTCACGCTGACAAAAGCGTTTCTGCTCGGCGCTAGCGAAGTGACGCAACACGAGTACGAGACGGTGATGGCGACGAACCCGAGTTGGTTTTCGCAATCGAGTGTTGGCAAGAGCCGCTTGGGGAACGAACCATCGGACGACCTGCCGGTTGAACGCGTCAGCTGGTTTGATGCGCTCGCGTTCTGCAATCGACTCAGTGATGTCGACGGCCTTCCGCCGTTCTACAGCCTGACGCAGATCGCGCTCACCGATGGCTCGATCAGGTC
>JBJOLO010000333.1:0-28314 GCA_046045565.1 Planctomycetota bacterium
CGCCAATTCATGCACGATGCGGTCGACTGGAAGATCATCGTCGAAAATCCGTTCTGCAAAGTAAAGACGCAGAAGACTTCGGTGAAGGTCAACGAGTTCGTGCCGCGCGAAGTGGTCGACAAGCTGATGAAGAAGGCCAACCCGGTCTGGCAAGTGATCTTGGGCCTGAGTCGCTACGGTGGGCTTCGGACGCCTTCGGAAATGCTATCGCTTCGCTGGGATGACATCGATTGGGAGCTGAACCGAATGAGCATCCCGGAGCCAAAGGTCGAGCACCACGAAGGCCGTGGCATTCGTAGCTGCCCAATCTTTCCGGAGCTGCGTCCCATCCTCGACGAAGCTTTTGAGATCTTCGGCGACAAAAGCGAATATGTGGTCGCCGCACCGCAGTACCGTGCCGCCGCCAACACGGCGATGGGGTGGAAGAACGCCAACCTACGCTCCGAAATGGCACGTTTGCTGCGCCGCGCCGGTGTCTCGGGTTGGCCACGATTGTTCCATTCGATGCGGGCCAGCAGACAGACCGAGCTGCAACGGGAGTTCCCGTTGCATGTGGTTTGCTCTTGGCTTGGCAACTCGCCGCGCATCGCTCAGCAGAGTTACTTGCTGGTCACGGAGGATGATTTTGCCAGGGCGGCTGGGGCGAAGAAGGTGATGGTTCCTGCGATCATTCATCGCGCAGCATTAGCTTCAGATCGTGAATAGTATTTCAGAAGTGACCAAAACGCAGTCCCAGATAGCAATACAGGCGGAATAACGCCAAAGCCGAAGTATCCAAGTGCCAAGGGGAGTTCGCTCCAATTATCTCCAACCATGACAAATGCGCAACCGACTGCAAACAAAATGGCCCAGCAAAGTGCGGCTCCATGAATCGAATAAACATTCAAAGCGTTTACGCGTCGCAGATAAAAAGCTATTGGCATTCCAATCATCCCCGCTACGACATAGCAACTTACGACGCCGATCGTTAATGCTATGAACGGCAATATAAGCATGCTTGCCGGGTTGACTTCAATACCGAACACTTCACCAACAATTCCGATCAACAGAACCAATGCCACAAAGGCAATCGGAGCGACGGATGGTGACCAGAGATAAGCCTTCCACATCGCTCGATTAGAGGGCCGTAAACTCGATACGGTGGTGCTATCGCCCTGGATCGTAGGTTCATATGGATTGTTGGCGGCCATTTCTTATTCAGATATTCGAGATAGTGAAAAAATGCGATCTGGAAATGGCAGAGCCTTACCATGTTTCGCGATGCAAGTGTCTCAGCGGGGGAAAATAGCCTCGACCCGAAGTGCAAGGATAAATACCACTTGCGAGCCGATCAATCAATGGATCGAGCGGTAGGAACCATGCCTGGGTTCCAAGAGATCACACAGATAGTTCGAATCCTACCCCCTCCACCATCGTGGATCGGCGCCAGATTGGGCCATGCAAAACCCCAGTGTTTTGACGACTCGCGCGACTCGAAAAACGACTCGATTTACGGTGCGCGACGCGAAATGCAACGCCGCAGGCGCCATGCACCGAGTTGCATGGGCGCTACAGACGGTCAAAGGAACTGCCCAGAAATGCGAAAAACCCTGAGAAAACCAGGGTTTTTGAGCGGAGAGGACAGGAACCGAACTTTTGGGTGTTTCCCCAATGTTTTTGCGCAAGTTCGAAAGGTGTTCTAGCAGATGATTCGACATGTGGGATAGATTCCAATCGGGGCAAATACTGACTGCGACTTGACTCTCGCAAGAGCCGATGAGACTATTGCAGAAGTGCTTACGGACACAAAGTCGAAAAATTGAGATTCTAAACGATGTCCAAAACGATCCATGCAGTCTTCGAAAACGGGATCTTCCGGCCCGTGGACCCTGTCGATCTACCAGACAGGGTCGAAGTTGAATTTGAGCCGAGGGTTTTGGAGAAGAACGATCGTTGGCCGGATTGTTATTTTGAAACCACTGCCGGGGTGTTTGCGAAAGAACCGTTCGATCGACCAGACCAAGGTGTATTACCGAATCGAGAAAAATGGTAACGCAATATTTGCTCGATACAAACGCTTGGATCCACTATTTAAAGGATCCTAAATCGCGCATTCGAGGTAGGCTGGCCGCGATTTCGCCGCGACAAGTCGTAACCTGCTCGGTGGTTTTATCGGAGCTGTTTCACGGTGCGGAAAAATACGGAAATCGAATCCAGCGTGTTGGTATTATCAAGTCCCTGCTCGCTCCATTTCCATGTCTGCCGTTTGACGAGGTCGACGCCAATGTTTATGCGTCCATCCGACACGATCTGGAATTAAAAGGTCAAGTGATCGGACCGTATGATCTTCAGATCGCCGCGATTTGTCTTCGACACGGCTTTGTGCTTGTAACAAACAACGACTCGGAATTCTTAAGAGTTTCCGGTTTGATGGTCGAGGATTGGTCTTAAGTTGAAGTCGAGCACCACGAAGGCCGCGGGATTCGTAGTTGCCCGATCTTCCCCGAGCTTCGACCGATCCTCGACGAAGCGTTCGAGATCTTTGGGGACAAGAGCGAATATGTGGTAGCCGCTCCCCAGTACCGAGCCGCAGCCAACACAGCGATGGGTTGGAAGAATGCCAACCTACGCAGCGAGATGACGCGACTGCTTCGCCGCGCTGGCGTCTCGGGTTGGCCGCGATTGTTCCATTCGATGCGGGCAAGTCGCCAGACGGAACTCCAACGCGAGTTCCCACTGCACGTCGTCTGCTCCTGGCTTGGTAACTCGCCGAGGATCGCGCAGCAGAGTTACCTGCTGGTTACCGAGGAGGATTTCGCGAGAGCGGCTGGGGCGAAGAAGGTTGTGGTGTGAGTGGCTGGCGGTGTGGGGAGGGTGCTCGGAAGCGGGCATCCCTAACAGCCTCAATCGTGTTCATTCAATGTCTTTGGGCTAACGGCAGCGGTAACGGGGCCGTCGCCAAAAAACTTTGATCTCAAAACCCGCGTCACCGGCGGCTCCCGTTCACCGCATGGTTCGGCTGTTGCTGGGATTCCGGTGTGGGGCTGCCGAGCGTGCGCGGCGTGAGCTCGCGCTGATCGATCAGCCCACCACTGCAACTCATAAGCTGTCCACCCTCTCGATGCGGATCTTACCGCCATCGACGCTTAGGTATACGGTCATCGCGCCTTCCACTTGTCCGTTCTGGCTACCCTGAAGCGCCGTCATGGAGAAATCGCCAGGTCCGTCCGACCGACCTCCACCCGCGAGAAACGGCAGCCTTGCCTCCGGAACTGCCGTCGGTTTTCCGGCGTGGTCGACGAGCACCACTCCCCCGTTGGAGTCCACTTCGATGGCGCTAGGAGCGATCAGCATTAGAGCCGCCTCCTCATATCTTTCGTGAGAAAGATGACCAACGAACGCCCCGGTAGTGCGTCTAGGAAGATAGACCCACCAATTCGTAACCGCAAGACAAATGAGGATCGCGGTCAGCGCGAGGGTTGAAATCGTGATGAGGCGTCGGTTCATGATACACGAAGGCTGATTGTGAAGTTGTTTATGCCGAACGGCAGCCATCACCCGGCACGCGCGAGTAAAGCCACCATGTCAAAACCGGCCGATCGCGTGCTCGGCGTGCATGGCTTTGTTCGCCATTATTAACGGAATGCTCGCCAAGTTAAGCTGATTCGTGGCCCAGCGTCCTTTTGACGTTTGATTGCATGCATCCAATTCTCTTGCACGACATCATCCATGTAAAGCAGTGATCCGGGTTTGAGTGGGAAGGATCGTTGGATTTCGGGCTGACTTTTGGATCGGTAAGTGATGTCGCGGATGCTGCCCAAGGAGACAATGGCAACACCAGTTCCGGAAATAAGCCCAGTGGTATCATCAGAATGGAAACCCATCGTGTTGTCACCCGTTTCGTAGAAGTTCAGCAAGCAGTTGTTGAATTGGATGTTGAGTCGTTTCTCCAGCTTTACCAGAAGTGCCTGCAAGTCTAATGGAATTGGTGTTTCGGGATAGTCAATCTGTGAGTAGTTGTAAGGTCGCCCGAATGACGCCGTGCGTCGTGCAGACATTCGATCGTCCCACTCGATGGACGTCAGTAGCGAATCGAAGAGGACTTCGTGGTCAGGGTAGAAGTCATCTCCGATTTCAATTGGCGGTTCCATAGTGAGAACGACGATTGGTTGGCGAACTTGTTTTTAAACGGATCCGCCTAAACCCTCTAGACCGCACCAATGCAGCCTATCACGCAAGTTAGCCTCGATCCGTAGTTGAATGATATCAGGGTGTGCGAGCCGATCAATCAATGGATCGAGTGATAGGTACCGTCCCCTAACTCCAGGAGATCGCACAGATAGTTCGAATCCTACTGCCTCCACCATCGTGGATCGGGGCCAGATTGGGCCATGCAAAACCCCAGTGTTTTGACGACTCGCGCGACTCGAAACACGACTCGATTTACGGTGCGCGACGCGAAATGCAACGCCGCAGGCGCCATGCACCGAGTTGCATGGGCGCTACAGACGGCCAAAGCAATGGGCCTAATATGCTATAAACCCAGGGAAAACAGGGTTTTACAGCGGAGAGGACAGGAACCGAACTTTTTGGTGTTTTCCCCGTGTTTTGGGGTAGTTCGAAAGGTACCCGATGGATGTCTTAGGAAAAGGCTATACCGATCACCCCACTGAACGCGTTGATTCGGAATTGGCATTCACCGCTTCGCCACCGATTCCATGCATCCGATGGTTTGATGACGCAAATTCAGGTTCTCGCTTCGGCATTCGCACGACTCTTCGGCCTGAATCCATTTGGCGGCGACGCAGTTCCTCACCGATGCGATGAACGTCGTTTCCCTGCTTGGCTGCAAGCTGATGTCGAATCTCACGAATTTCCTGGGTGATTGGGTTATGTGTCCTCGGTCAGCCCCATTAGTTCATCTGGTGTACAAATCGTGGGTGGTTCAAAACCCGCGTTTCTGCAAACGCTCTCGATTCGCTGGCGAACTTTCGCGTTTGCAAGGTGCGTGAAGTTGCAAGTTAAGAGGTACTTTACCCGGTTGGTCGCTGCAATGGAAATGGGAAAGGCATCTCGCGGTTCCGTTTTTGGAATCGCTTTCGCAGCAATCAGCGCGGCTACCAGCACCTCCGTCTGCGAAGTTGCATCCGATTAAGGTAGGTCCTGGATTACCTTGAGCCCGTTCACCTTACCGGTGGTTCGATCACCGGGGTTCCGCGCTGATCACCTTCCGCTTCAACCAGTTGCCGACCGGTTTCTCGAACAAACGCACGCTGAACAGCGATACGCCGATCAGGATCACGGTCAGCAGGATCACGAATGAGCCGGAACCCCATGGCCAGATTGTGCCCAGGATGAACGCCAGGATGAACGCCGGCAGCTGCCACATGAAGATCGAAAAACTGGCTTCTCCCAGCAGTTCGAGCGGTCGCCATGCAAGCAGTTTCGCCAAGATGCCCCGGCCTTGCGCGAGGTCATAAATCAGGACCCAATACAGCGGACTCAACAGGCCGTGCCGGATGAACAAGTGTGGCTCGGCCAAATCGAAACAAAAGATCGTTCGCAACGTGGAATCGTCGAGGCAGAAGATCGCCAGCAGCGCGAGCGCGGCCAAGTCCCCCGCTGAGACGGGTCGTCGCGAAACGCCGACCCTTTTCCACGCGGTGTCGTAACGGGTGATGTTGAACAAACGAGCCAACAACATGCCCATCGCAAAATGCGGCCACCAGAACAGGGGCGTCCTCATCACGAACTCGCTGCTGACGCTCAGCGGTTCCTCCACCGGAACCAACAGCCGATAGACGATCGACGGCAGCAAAGCGATGCATGGCAACGCCAGCATCGCCACCCGCTGTGTCTTCGTTGAGAGCGACGAGATGCACCGGGCCGTGAACGGAAATAACACGTAGCAAAACACAATCGCCGACAACGACCATGTCGGGAAATTGTAGCTCAGGGCAAATTCCGGCACCCAGGCCTGCGTCAGCGTGATCGATAACAGCAAACCAATCACTACGTAATCGGTCGAGCTGATCGGAATGGTAAAGAAAGTGGGATCCGGCCGCTGGAACCCCATCGCCACCGGCACCAATGCCAGCACCAGCAGGATGTGCAGCGGATAGAGACGGCTGAATCTTGCGAAAAGAAAGGTTCGCCAAGGCACCGTGACCTCGCCCGCAGCATTGACATACAGGTAGGTCAGGATGAAACCCGACAAGATGAAAAACAGACTCGTCGAACAATAACCATGGCGGACGAGATTCTGCATCCAAGACGGAATCTGATCGAAGATCGGATAGCGCGTAAGGTCCGTCGTCCCCATCGCTCGCGAAGCGTCGATATGAAAAATAAAGATGTGCAGCGCCGCGAAAAAGCGAATACTGGTCAAAGGTGCAAGCGTGACGGTATCGCCGACAGTGAGTGGCTTCATGAGACGGTCTCGCCGTAAAGTGCTTCCAGCGTTTTTTCCAAATGAAAAGGCAACCATTCCAATCGCGTATAGACCGCGTGACCTGCGAGCTGAGCACTGCTCGCTTCGGTCCGGCTCGAGTTCGCATTGCCCGGATCCGAATCCGATGAATCAGACCTCCTCGAATCAGACCTCCTCGAATCCGATTTTGTTGAATTCGGATTCCCATCGTAGTCGACGAGCATTGTCTGGCCTTCGTCGGACATGCGAATTCCATACTTCAGATTTTGCAGCAGGTTGCGGAGGCCGAGATCCGACTGCAAGATCTTTCCCAAGCGTATTTCCGCCAGGAGTGCTCCGCACTGGAAGAGGGTCGGCGCCAAATTGGTGCCGGCCAGGGCGAGCTGCTGAACGTAGTCGCCATATCGGGCTTGCAACAGATCATCCATCGAGGGCGGGAAGTAGCATTGGTGCTCGGCGCAGCCCGGCACCGGTCGATGGTGTACGAAGTGCAGCAGTTTGGCGTAACCGCCTGTGTCCCACCCGTAGCGGATGGGCGTGCCGAAGGTGACGAGATCTAATTTCTCATGTCGCAACGCGAGCTGGGGATCACGGAGCAACTCGCGCACGCGCGGCCAAACGGCCCGATCGATCCAGCCCACCCATGGCCAGCGGAAGTAGGAACGGGCCGCCGCAAACAGGCGCTCCCGCACCGATTCTTCCGCACCTAGCAAATTGGTCAGCAGCGCCAGCACATTACCGCCGTGACTGTGCCCCCACAAAAGCCAGCGCTTGCCTGTCTCGAGTGCCTCGCCATTCAACAGTTCGATCAATCGCAACGCCGCCTCAACACGCGCCAGATGGTTGTTCTCACTCGACCAGTGAAAAAGTCGCACCGGGATGCGCAGCTGGGAAAAGGAACTGTTCAACCCCTCCTGCATCTCTCGCGCAAAACCTTCTGTGTAGTTTCCGGCCTCGCCGAGCATCCGATCGACCGTCCGCTTGTGGAGCCGTTTCAGTAGCTCACCGGCCGTGGGCCAGACGCGCGCCAGGTCACGGATTGCTCCCAGAGCATCCTCGCCGACGAACGTTCCGTGCGCGAGATAGATGCCGGCCACACCGGCTGCATCCAGTTTCTGACCGATGGCAGCCAATCGGGCTTGCCGCGCCGCCGGATCCGACACTCGGTACGCGCGCATCAAACGGCCCAATTCGGCGGGCCGGGGCGTCGCATATTGCTGATGTCGAAAGTGATTGCGAAGTGGCATGACGGTCGCAGACAGCAAAGCAGACAAGGAAAAGAGGGATCGTCTGTGAAACAGTCCTTCGGGCTGTCTCCCTTTGCTCGTATCATCGCCGAGAAGCCCTTCGATGTCGATCGACGTGCCCAGTCCTGCCCGTGTTCAACAGTATCCCTGCCCCCATTTGACAGCCCTTCGATTGCATGCACACGACTGGGATGCAGACCGATGCATCGCAAACGGTCCGAGCCGGATCGGCTGTTTGCGTGCTGGGTGGACTTCGATTCGGGTCGCATCAAGGTTAAATTGACGATCTGGCAGCGCAGGTCAGCATAGCCGGGCCGCAGGTTGGGCGGCTGGGGTGTCACGCGAGGAAAATATTCGCTCTGCCTGCCCTGAAGGAGCCTACCCATGCATTGTCGCTCTTGGCTGATCGGTGCCGCGATTGCGTTCTGCATCAGCGCAATCGCTATCGTACGCGCTCAGGAAAAACCCGAGTCGGCTCCTGCTGGGATCGAGCAAGCGATCCGGGAACTCGGCGACAAGAAACTTGCGGTTCGCGAAGCGGCATCCCAGCGACTTTGGGAGGCGGGCCTGGATGCGGAACCAGCCTTGCGACAGGCAGCCAGCGGAACGGATGCCGAGGTGCGTTATCGCGCCAAAGCGATCTTGGAGAAGTTCCGATTCGGGATCTTGCCGAACACTTCGCCCGAGGTTTTGACTGCGATCCAGAATTATCGCGGCGGCGATTTGAAAGCACGTCAGAGTGCCGTCAGCGTGATGGTGGAGCGCGGGTTCCCGGCGCAAGCCGAGCAATTACTGCGAGCCGAACCGGCTCCCGACGCTTTGCTTTCGACCTATGTCACGCAGTTGCTGCTTGCGGGAAAGGTAGACGAGCGTCTGGCGGCGCTGCAGTCGCGTTTGGAAGGCGAGTATGCAGCGAACACGGCGCGGTTGGTGGCGATGCTGCATCGAGGCCGCGGGGACTGGACGGCGGCTCGCGACATGGCAAAGCGCACCGGCGATCCGGTACTCGAATGGAGCCTTGCCATGGAAGCGGCCGCCTATGCGGATGCGGCTGAGATCTTCACGCGGGTCCGAGCCATTCGACCGCCAGCCAACGCGGCGGCAAACAACAATCCTCAGGCCGATCAGTACCGCACCATCGAACAACTGGGCTACGTCGCCGCGCTGCAGTTTCGCACGGGAAATAAGGACGCCGCAAAGGCAGCACTCGATGAACTACGCACGATCGCCACGCAAAACCCAAGTCAGGCGTGGTACTGCACCGAGCCTTTTTTTCTCGCGGGTCAGCCTGAGGACGGAATGGAGTTGATGAAGACGGCGAACCCGGTGGCCTACTTCGAACTGTTGATTTACCGGCAACGATACCGCGAGGCGCTGACGTTTGTCGGCTGGCAGATCGATGGAGCCATACCGGACAAATGGCTGGAATCGCTTCCCGGCCCCGCGCCGCAGGCGGGAGGGAACGATCAGTCGCACGTGCCTCGCATTCGCCTTGCGCTCGCTGTGGGAAGAGTGCTCGCCAGTCTCGGCAAAAAAGCGGATGCCGAGAAGCTGTTCGAGCATGTCGCGACGCACGCCGAGCAATCGCAGCAGGAGGGCATTTGGACATTGCTGGCGACGGCCGAGTATCGATCGGGGATGCATAGCCTCGCGTTCAAGCATGCGACCAAGACCAGTCTTCGCGCCGACGTGGCTCCGATCGTAACGCAGATGTTCGGACCGGCGCGTGGTGCGGAGGCCGAAATGTGGTGGTGGCACTTCTCCACCTCCGAAGAAAAGCTGCCGCCGGAAAAACTGCTGGAGCGGGTGCATCAAGTGCTGCAACCGGCCAAGCTTGCCGATCCGGGTCTCGACCTCGCCAGGTCGATCGCGGCCGTACGCGAAAAGATTGCCATGCTGGAGGAGTCGGAGCGATTCTCGCGGTCGATCGCGTTGGCCGATTTTGTCTTGGCACGTCAGGATACGGAGACGGCTCGCGCGATCCTGGAACCGATCGGTGCAATGAGCGTCGATGCAGCGATGCGACTGGCCGATATCGCGGCCGATAAAAAAGAGTGGGAAACGGCAGCCCGCTGGTACCAGCAAACCTGGGATCTCAACACCGACAAGATCGGCCCGTTGTATCTCGCCGGACTGGCGTTGGAACAAGCCGGTCGAAAGCCCGACAGCGAGCAATTACTCGCGCGGGCCAGGCAGTTGACCAATACCGCACCGACGCAACATGAAGTAGCGCAAATGCTCGCTCGACACGGCTACGCATCCCAGGCGATCGAACTTTGGGAAACCATCCGCCGCACCGCACCGTTTGACGAGTGGGCCAAATTCGATTCATCGAAACAGATTGGCGATCAGATCTTTGCGACAGAAAAGTTGCGTGCCGGCGAACTCTGGGATCAGATGACCTTGAGCATCCTGCGAATCAGTTGGAATTTTCGGGAGTTCGAAGGCTACCTGCAAATGCCGGCCGTCGTCACGCGGGTACGGGCCGAGGGCTACGCGCGGGAAGGCAAGTGGGACGCGATGCGGACGCAGGTGGAACTGCATCAACGCTATGCACCCGCCGATATCCGCTTGCCCGAGGAAGTCGTGCCCATCCTGGATGCGGCGAAACAGACCGAGCAGGCCGACAAATTATTCCAGCCGTACCGGGAGCGCTACGAGCAGCTGGTACGCGAGTTCCCCGACAGCTCGCTGCATCACAACAATCTTGCGTGGCTCTGCGCCCGGTGCAATCGCGATCTCGATGCCGCACTCGAACATGCCCGACGCGGAGTCGAACTGACGCCGAACAATCCGGGGCACATGGACACCTTGGCCGAAGTTTATTTCCGGCGCGGCGATCGGCAGGCTGCGATCGAGGCCGCAAAGAAATGTGTTGAACTCGATCCGCTCAATAAGTTTTACCGGACACAGCTCCAGCGATTCGAGTCGAACTCCACGCCGGAATCGCGTTCGAATTAATCCCCATCCCTGATCGGTTCATACCACGCATGACGAATTCGCTGGCTATTGTCGCTCGCCCCGGATCCGACGAACCGAGCTTCCATCACGTCTCCTCGCCGCCGTCGCCCGGCCCCGATGACGTGTTGTGTCGCACTCTTGAACTGGGTGTGTGCGGCACCGATCGAGAGATCCTGCATTCGCTCAAGCCCGCCTTGCCGCCGGGAGAAGATTTTCTGGCACTGGGCCACGAATGTCTTGCCGAGATCATCGAGGCGGGATCCCGGGTGCAGCAGTATCGGGCCGGCGATCTGGTTGTCCCGGCAGTCAGGCGTCCGCTGGGGGTGCAGTCGTTTCGAGTCGACATGTTGGCGCTGGGAGAGTTTGTCGAGCGAGGCATTTTTCACGAGCACGGTTTTTCATGCCCGACATGGCTCGACCGACCCGAGCATCTGTTTCGCGTCAAACCTTCGATCGCGTCGGTGGCTGTCCTGGCCGAACCGGTCGCGGTCGCTGAGAAAGGAATTAACGAGGCACTGGTGATTCAACAAGCGCGACTCGATGCGCGTGTCTGGACCGATCCGCCGCCGCGTGTGTTGGTGACCGGCATGGGTCCGATCGGCTTTGCGGCCGTGCTCGCCGCGCGTGCCCGCAGCTGGCCCGTGACGATGGCAGGCCGCGATGCGCCGGATACTTTCCGCGCGCAGCTTGCCCAAGCGTTTGATGCAAACTATCGACAGTTGGCCGACGAAATCCCCGACGACGCATTCGACGGCCGTTACGACTTGGTGCTGGAATGCACGGGCAGCGACCAGGTGATGCTCAGCGCCTCGCGCATCCTTGCACCGCGCGGCGTGATGGTCTGGCTCGGCAGCACGCGCGTTCCCGAATCGAAGCAGCACAATGTCGAGCAGCTGATGCGGGACGGCATCATCCGCAACCACGTGCATATCGGCACGGTGAATTCCGCGCCGCGCGATTTTGTGCACGCGCTGGAGCATCTGGAATACTGGCTCGAGCGCAAGCCAGCCGAGTTGCAAAAAGTCATCACGCGACGCGTCTCACCCCGGGAAGCACTCTGGCATTACTCGCATCGCGAGCCGCAAGGAATCAAGACCATCGTCGAATACCCGCGCGGCACGTAGCACTCGATGTTCTCGATCGGCAGGGTACCAGCGATCAGGAACCGGCTGCCGGAGATTGACCTTCCGCGATGCGGTGGTAGCGGTTGCTTTCGGGGTTGGCCAGCCGATCGATCTTTCCTGACGGCCAGTGGATTTCCAGCGTGAAGTCGCCATCGGGCAGCCAGAACAGCATTCGCGGATCATGGTTCGACAGATAGCTTCCGCCGGCCGTAATCGGCCGAACCCGCTTGATGTCGCCCGAAGTCACGACAATCCGGCCACCGACAGGCGGAACCCGATTGGCGGATCGCAAGTCGAGCCCGATCCAACGATTCTCGACTCGCGTATCGTTGCGCATCAGCGCGACCGGCCTGTCGAGATGCGACACGGTGAAGTCGGTATCGCCATCGTTGTCAAAGTCACACGCTGCCGCACCGCGACCCAGCCATAAATCGACGAAGTACTCGCCGGCAAACGGCGAGATGTCGTCGAAGCGGCCGCGACCGTCGTTTCGCAATAATTGCGGCGACATTTCGTTGGGGCTTTGGTACGGACCCAGCACGTGACCATTGGCGATAAACAGGTCAAAGGCGCCGTCGCCATCGTAGTCGAGCGGGATCGTGCCGAACCCGAGCGTGTGAATGCTGGTCGATGCCACGCGAGTCCGCTTGCTGTCGTCCACGAACATCAGTCCGCCCAGGTTGTGATAGAGCGTGTTCTTCGCGTTGTAGAAGTGCGTGAGATACATATCGGGGAATCCGTCGCCGTCGAAATCAGCGCAAGATACGCCCATGCTGGCCTCGTTGAGTCCCATGTCCGACACCGCGCAGCCCGAGGTGGTTCCGATTTCGCAATAGCGCTTGTCGCGATCGACTCCCGACCGAACATTCGGGTTATCGCTGCGGGTAAACAGGAAATTGGGAGTCATGTCATTGGCGACGTAAATCTCGGGACGCAAGTCGTTGTCGAAGTCGACAATCACCATCGCCAGGCCTTTGCCGTTCTCCGCGGTCATCCCGTAATCATCGAGCGACTCGATGAACGTTCCATCGCCGCGATTGATGTACAGCCGATCGGGATCGGCTTCATAATCGCCCGGACCGCAATAGCCTTTTCGCATGTTGTAGCTGCAGACTTTCTTGTTCTGCAGCGTCACATTCATGTAGTTGCACACATAGAGATCGACCAAGCCATCCTGATCGGCATCAAACCAGGCGGTGCTCGTGCCCCACAGCGCATCCCCCACGCCGGCAGCTTCCGTCACGTCCTCGAATGTCCCGTCGCCGTTATTGCGGTACAGCACATTCGCGCCAAAGTTGGTCACATAGATATCCGGAAACCCATCGGCGTCGAAATCTGCGACAGCCAGTCCCTGTCCGTACCCTTCGTGCCCTGCGCCGCATTCGGTTGTGACATCGACGAACGACTTGGCATCCAGGTTCATGAACATCGGATTGCGATGCGACTTGCTGCCGGGCACCGGATCTTCCAGCACGCAACCGTTGGCGTAATAGACATCGAGATCGCCATCGAGATCGAAGTCGAACCATGCTGCGCCGCCTCCCATCACCTCCGGGAGGAAAAATCGCTCGTAGACCATGTCATTGAAGTAAGTGAAGTCGATCCCGGCACTCTGTGCCACGTTTTGGAAGACCGGTTTGACGGCCGGCGCTACGGCTTTGGGCGGTCCGGTGCGAATCGTCTTCTTCGAGTCGGCCGGATCACGAGCGGTATCAGCCGATTCCGATTTGGATTTCGCGCCGGCTTTCTTGCCGGCTTTCGTATCGGGGCTTGAGCCCGTTTTTATCGATTCGCTGGTGGCATCGGCAGCGGTAGTTCCTGCCGATTTGGAGTCGGGACCGTCCGCACGATTGCAGCCGATGGCGGCCATCAGCGGAAGCACAGCAGCAAACAAAACAGCAGGAAAATGATTTCGCGGCATGATCGACCGATCGCGTCAGCGGATTAGGAACCTTTGGGACGAGAAAAGACCACGGCCGAGTCCTCCGGACGGACAGGCTCAATGACGGTATACGAATTCCCGTCCTGCAGGTTCGTCAGTTCGGATCGATTTCCGTCGGGCCACTGGATTTCGACCCGGCTTATCGCCTCCTCGGGATTCAACGCCATAATGATCCGCTGGTCGGAGGCTGACAAGTAGCTCCCGCCGCCGACGATTTCGAATTGTCGAGTTCGCCCGGGCAGAAACGCGGTTACCTTCGCCCCCACGGCATCCCGTGAACACCGCGTTCCAACAAGGCGCAACAGGATCGAGTGCTTCTTGTGGGTCGACGATCGGATGGTGGTATTGCGCAACACGGCGGGCAGCGCATCAACATGATTGATAATCACGTCGTAGTCGCCATCGTTGTCCAGGTCGGCAATCGCCAAACCGCGACCGACATGCACAGACAGGAAATACTCGCCCGCCCGAGCACCCAGCGATCGCAACTCCCCTTTTGTGTTCGCCAACATTCTCGGCAGCTGTGCCTGTACACCAACGTTCCGGAACTGGGAGAACAACCCCAGTCCCTGCCCGGTAGCAGTCATGACATCGGTCATGCCATCGAGATCAAAATCGGCGGCTGCACAGCCCCAGTCGATCGACCCGGGTAACTCGGCAGTCGCCTCGGACGACATCGGCGACATCGTGAATTGGCTCTCGGCCGTTCTTCGCACCAGTGCCGGGGCCGGTGCAGAACCGGTTCCGATGAACAACTGCCGAACCGATTCGCGATCCGAGAAATAGCTGGTCACTCCCCGCCACGCCTGCGGTTCGACCACCGGTTTCGAGACCTCAGCCGCGTTGTCGATACTCGAGCCTGATCCGGCATCGCTTGGTGATAACGACGAACTCGGGGGCTCGGGCGTCAGTGCCATCGTATCGAACGTTCCGTTCCCCCGATTCAGTTTCAGCATCGGCGGAGAACCGTCGCGCGTCACGGCAAAGTCGGGATACCCGTCGTCGTTCAAATCGGCCGACAGGACGGCAAGCGATTCACCGGCAGCGGACGATGGACCGGCAGCGGAATCGACACCGCTGGCCACCGAGATATCGGCGAAAGTTCCGTCACCACGATTCCGATACAAGCGGTCGGTGGTTCGGAGAGACGTGCCGGCGTCGCCTCCGTCTTTCGTTGCCTTGCCGTAGCGACACACATAGATATCGAGCAGTCCGTCTCGATCGACGTCGGCCATCGCCACGCTGGTGCTCCATTCGTCCGACACGATCCCGGCTTCCTGCTCAACCTGCAGGTACGTTCCATCGCCCATGTTTCGAAACAGACAATCCTGTCCATACCCGGCGACGTAGATATCGGAGAAACCGTCGTTATCGTAGTCACCCGCGGCGATTCCGGTGCTGTAGCCGTTATGGCCCAGTCGCGCCATGGCGGTCACATCGATGAATTGCCAGCGACCGAGATTGCGATAAATGCGGTTGATCGGCAAAGGACGCCGAGGGTCAAACGGCAGGGGTGTTCCGGTCGCGAAATAGAGGTCCTGCACGCCATCCCGATCAAAATCGACCGCTGCCACACCACTTCCGAAGAAGGCCGGTGTCGGGTTACCCGAATTCATGCCCGAGAAGTGCTGAAAATCCACTCCCGCCGCCATGGCTCGATCGCGCCACCAAACGGCGCCCTCCGGCATCAGTTCCGAAGGAATATCCAGCACCATCGCCGTGACCTCACGGCCGACAACTCGATTGCTCGCAGCAACCGGTTTTTGCTCGGCCGGAGCGGAGCGGAACATGGGATGGTTGCGAAACATCAACCAACTCAGGATCAGCACCGCTAGTCCACCCACAATGTTGAAGGCAATGCGAGAAGGTTGCATGGGACTGCAAATGAGTTAAGAGGACCAGCGTCGATGTCCTATTATAGCGAAGATCGACGTGATCGCGACGATGCGTTGGCCGCATTCCCCCGCCGGGATCGCGAGTTCTTGCTTTGAGACCGATGCATCACGTGAATCACGCGATCCGCTAGGGTCCTTCCTTGATCGCGACATTCCAAAGGTGGATCTCGCGATCAAAGCTGGCGGTTGCAAACTGGTTGCCATCCCCGCGAAACGCCGTGGCGTAGATCGTGTTTCGATGGGGGCTCGCCTCGGTCAAGTTCTTTCTTGCGCCGACATCCCACGATTCGAGCGTCCCCGGCGTACCGCCGGTCAACAGCCATTGCCCGTCCGGTGCAAACGTAACACATCGCAATCGCAAGGCTTTGCTGTCGAGCGTGGCAATGGGCGATCCGTCGGCACTCCAAAGTCGCAAGGTCGCATCAGCGCCTGCGGATGCCAGGATCCCGTCGCTTGAACAAGCCAGACCCTCAACCGATCCGATGTGGCCTGTGAGGGTACGCACGGCGCTGCGGGCCTGGGTATCCCAAACGCGAATCGTGCCGTCGTCGGCACCGGAGAACAGTTGGCGGCCATCCGCGGAAAAACACAGACTCTGCACCGTATCTTCGTGCCCGGTGAGCGTCGCCACGGCCGAGCCCGAAGCGGCATCCCAGAGTCGCACCGTTTTATCGAATCCGCCCGTGGCGACCAGAGGTCCCACAGGACTGACGTTGGCACACGCCAGGTAGTCCTGGTGGCCGGACAAGGTGGCTAACAGATTCGATCCATCCCGCGCCCAGATTTTCAGCGACCGGTCGAGGCTCGCCGTAACCAGTCGTTGTCCATCGGCGGCATACCCCACGAACGCGACCCCATCGCCGTGCCCGCGCAACGTCGTGCGCAGCTCCCCTGTTGCGGCATCCCACAGGCGCACCGTGTTGTCGAGACTGGCCGTGGCTAAGGTTCCGCCATCAGGCGAAAATGCGACGCCGTAGACCGCGTTCGGGTGCGAGAACGTTCGCGATCGCTCGAAATGTCGTGGCATGGCAAAGGGTCCGCAGATGGCTTGATGTCCGCAGCTGGCAGGTTGTCCACCAGGAGCAGGTCGCGCGAGCCGCACGGTTGGTGTGCAGCGGCAGGATCACACCAGTTCGCGCAACGCTTGATACTGCGTATGGTCAACCAAATACTGCGGCCGACCGCTCCAATCCTTGATCGTCGCGAAATTCGTATCGATACCCAGATTGTGGTAGAGCGTCGCGAAGATCTCTTGAAAATGCACCGGCCGCTCCTGAGCATGCTCGCCCAGCCGATTGGTGGAGCCGATCACTTGCCCGGTCCGCATGCCTCCGCCTGCCATGAGGGCGCAACCCACTTGCGGCCAGTGGTCGCGGCCGCCGTTCTTATTAATGCGCGGCGTGCGTCCGAACTCGCCCCACACCAAGACGGTCACGTCGCGATCGAGTCCTCGTTCTCGCAGGTCTTCCAGGAGCGCGGTGAGCCCTTGATCGAGCTGCGGAAAGTGATCGCGCGCGTTTTCGAAATTCGTTCCGTGCGGTCGACCGTGCCAATCCCAGCGGCCGTAGGCCAACGTCACCACGCGCACGCCTGCCTCCACGAGGCGACGTGCGGCCAGAAAGTATTCGTTCATCAGCGGTCCGGCGTCGCCGTATCCTGCCGGCACATTCGCACCGCGCCCGTAACGCTCGCGCACCGCAGGATCCTCCTGCTCCAAATCGAGCGCATCCACGACTTTGCTCGATGTCAGGATCCCGAAGGCCTGTTGGTAATAGGCGTCGAAACCCTCCAGCGTCCCGTTCACTTCGGCAATCCGCTGCATGCGATCGAACTGCCGCCGCAGGGCTTGGCGATCTTTGAGTTTGTCCAGGCTGATGCTTTGCAGTTCCAAGTCGGCGTTGCCGCTGTTGGGCGTGAACGGCGCGTGCGCTTGGCCCGCAAAGCCCGGCTGGCCCGGGTCCGCCCAGGTGCTCGTGCGCATCTTCGGAGAGAGTCCGACAAAGGTCGGCGTGCCGGGTATCGCTTCGCCTTGCAACTTCGACACACACGAACCGAATGACGGCCAACCACCCGGCGGCTGCCGATCCACCGTGCGTCCGGTCATGCATTGAAACGCCGCATGTCGGCCTTCCGAACCCACGACCGACCGGATCACCGCCAATCGGTCAGCCATCGACGCGATGCGGGGAAACAGTTCGCATACATCCAGTCCCGGCACGCGCGAGGCAATCGGTTTGAATTCGCCACGGATCTCGACGGGCGCATCGGGCTTCAAATCAAACATGTCCTGATGCGGCGGCCCGCCGGAAAGGAAGACCATGATTACCGCTTTATGCGACCGGCCGCGTCGCGACTCCGATTCGGCTTGCAAAAGCTGCGGCAACGTAAGCCCGCCCGCTGCCAACGCACCGATGCTCAAGAACGACCGGCGCGACACCCCGTCGCAATAACGCTGCGCGTTGCCCAAAAGCGATAGCATGCTTTTTGCCCTCCGATCATTTGAGCATAGGCCCGCTTACTCACGGATGCAATCTCGAACTCGCTCCAGCAACTCCACTAGATTGCGCGGATTCTGCCCCAGGTCGCCTCGACCCAACCGCGATTGGCTGGTCGCATGCAATTCGCTGCCCGTTTCCGTGGGCGTAATCGTCACCACCACATCATCGACGAATCGCCAAACGCGCGTCGTTCGCTCAAAGCGGATCTCCGTCTTCTCGTCGGTGACGGTTTTGTATCCGTCCTTTGCCTGACTTGGTTTCCAGCCCGTAAGTCCTTCGGCCGTCGATTCGACCACCTCGGTCAGATCGCCCGGAAGGAGTGTCGACTGGATGGGATGCAGTCGAGGGTCCTTGGCATCGGCCGATGTCTCCGCACGGTTCATCGATAGATCGCGACTCCAGTCGTCGATCGTGAACGCCGTGGCAAGGACCAGCGCGGCGAAGATCAGCACCAGCAACAGAATCAGATAAAGCACAAGCGTCCTCAGGGGGCTGTGTGGCCGATTGTGAGTGGTAGTCGGGTTTGGTTCAATGGATGCATCAGTCATGGTGGAGTCGCATGTCGCTGTTTGAACAATCGGAAGCAGCCAATCTTCGTCGCGTTCAGCCGCTGGCGGCGCGTATGCGTCCGACCTCGTTGGCCGACTTTGTAGGCCAGCAGCATTTTCTTGGCGAGGGCAAATTGCTGCGGCGGTTGCTCAAGGCCGATCGGCTGACGTCGGTTATTTTTTACGGCCCGCCCGGCACTGGCAAGACGACGTTGGCCCGATTGTTGGCCGGGGAGAGCCGCCGAAAGTTCCGGCAACTCAACGCGGTAACCAGCGGCGTCAAGGAATTGCGCGAAGTGCTGGAAGCGGCCCGCGATGATGTGGCCACCGGCGGCTCCCGCACGCTGCTGTTCGTCGACGAGATCCATCGCTTTAACAAAACCCAGCAGGACGCGCTGCTGCCCGACGTCGAAGAGGGCGTCGTGACCCTGGTCGGGGCCACGACGGCCAATCCGTTTTTTGCCGTCAACAGCGCTCTGGTCAGCCGCAGCCAGGTGTTTCAATTCGAGCCGCTGACCACGGACGACATCCGCAAGCTTTTACAGCGGGCCGCGACCGACAAACTGCGAGGATTGGGCAGCTACCCGCTCCAACTTCACGACGACGCCGTTCAATTCCTGGCCGAGATTTGCGATGGCGATGCCCGCAAAGCGCTTTCCGCACTCGAGATCGGCGTGCTCTCTTGCGATCAGCGCCCCATCGAATTCACCCGTGCACTCGCCGAAGAATCGATCCAGCGCAAAGCGATCCAGTACGACCCTTCGGGCGACGAGCACTACGACACGGCTAGTGCGCTGATCAAAAGCATTCGCGGCGGCGATCCCGACGCGGGAATCTATTGGCTCGCAAGGATGCTCGAAGCCGGCGAAGACATCCGCTTCATCTGCCGACGGCTCGTTATTCTGGCAAGCGAAGATATCGGCAATGCCGACCCGCAGGCGTTGCCTTTGGCCGTCGCCGCGATGCAGGCCTGCGAATTCATCGGGCTGCCCGAATGCCAGCTCCCCTTGGCCCAGGCAGTCACGTACCTCGCCTGCGCACCCAAATCGAACGCCGCAACGCTCGCGATCGGAGAAGCTCGCCGCGACGTGCGCGAAAACCGCACGCTGCCCGTCCCTGTCGCGCTGCGCGATTCGCACTATGGCGGCGCGACACGATTGGGACACGGCGAAGGCTACCAGTATTCGCACGAAGCACCCGACGGAATCGCCGCACAAGATTACCTCGGCATCGATCGCGAATACTACCGGCCCACCGATCATGGCGCCGAAGCGGCTATCGGCGAGCGACTGGCCGCCATCCGCGCTGTGCTCCGGCAAGCGAAAAAATAACGATTGCGCCGATGGCTCTAGCCGCTCCGCCTTATTTTCCGGCAGAAGTCCGTTTTTTTCCCGCTGCCGCTATCCGGCGGGTCGCTTTGGAGCTTAGAGTCTTTTCAGTGTTGGTTTCCATCCCCGCAAGGAGCGAGGCATGTCAGGCCCCGAGTCCACTTCCGAATCACCGCTCCGCCGACCGACTCGAACGGAAATCCAACCGGCATCGGGACCAACCGCAACCTTGCCGGCGCCGATCCGTGGCATCATTCCGCCGATGGTCACGCCGCTCCGGGCACCCGACGAATTGGACCATCCGGGAATCGGGCGATTGGTCGAGCACCTCATTCGCGGCGGTGTCGCCGGTATCTTCGCGCTGGGAACCACGGGTGAAGCACCGAGCTTGAGTTATCGATTGCGTTACGAGTTTGTGGAGCGCGTTTGCGAATCGGTGGCGGGACGTGTTCCGGTCCTCGTCGGCGTCAGCGATCCGTCGCTCGAAGAGAGCATCGAACTTGGCCGCTTCGCGCGCGATTGCGGTGCCGCAGCAGTCGTGGCCACTCCGCCCTACTACTTTCCGATCGCCGCGCACGATGTCACGACGTACTTCCTGCAGCTCGCCGACGAATCACCCTTGCCTGTCTTCCTGTACAACATGCCGGCCTGCGTCAAGGTTTCGATCTTGCAGGAGACGGCCGAGCGCTGCACCGCGCATGCGAATATCGTGGGGATCAAAGACAGCGGCGGATCGCTCGATACGTTCCGCCGCTATCTCGAGCTGCAATCGTTGCGCAGCGATTGGACCTTCCTGATCGGACCGGAGCACCTCACCACCCAGGCGGTGCTTGCCGGCGGACATGGCGGCGTGAACGGCGGTGCGAATGTGCTGCCGCGGCTTTTCGTCGAGGCCTGCCGGGCATCTCACGATCGGCAGCTCGACCGTGTTGCCGCCCTGCAACGTCGCATCGAAGATTTCCAAAGCCTGTACGCGGTGGGCACCGACTTCGTCGCCGTCGCTCGCGGAATCAAATGGGCTCTCGGTAAACGCGGCATCTGCAGCGATCGGATGGCGCCGCCGTTCCACCAATACGACGACACCACCTCCATGCGATTGCAGGAAATACTCCACCGCTTCGCCGACTTCTTCGATAACGGTGCAAGCTCCTCCGCCGCCGATCACTTCGATGCGGCATCCAATCGCTGACGAATCGCTTTCACCGCTCGATCGGCCCGAAACTCGACGATCCGTTTCCCCCAGGCAACCGTTTTTTCAATCGGTGCCAGCGGAATCCCGTTGATGCTGAACTTGCCCGCCGCCTGACGCTGCTTCGCACGCACCGAATCCGGATCGACCGTCATCATGATCGCCGTGATCGCAAAGTCGTCGTGCAATCCCTCTTCTTTTTGCACCACCCCCTGCTCCTCAAGCCACTTCTTCACTTCCGTATAGTCGTAATACTCGGGAATGAAATGGACGCGGCAACCGCCGTCTGTCCATTTCGCGCTGAGTTCTTCGGCGATTGCCTTCATGCCGTCCTGATTGCCTCCGCTGTCGCCCATCAGCACGATCTGCTTGAAGCCGTGCGTTCGATAGCAGGCGCAAATGTCGCGCAGCAGCGCACGGTAGGTCGACTCCGTCAGGCTCACCGTGCTGGGATACTTCATGTGCAACGACGGCGGTTCGATGTCGCCCTCGGGAACGAACCCGACGATCGGCGCGACCAGCGCGTTGCCGAGCTTCCTCGCAATCGCGTTGGTGGTCGCCCGCAAGACGACATTGTGTTTGTTCGCAGCCAGGTACGGGCCGTTCTGCTCGATGCCGCCCGTCGCAATGATCACCGTGTCCTTCCCCGACTTCATCGCGTCGCGAACCTCCATCCAGGTCATGTCCTCGATGAACACGGAGTCGATCGCTTCGATCGGCCTGGCTCCCTTCGGATCGGGACTTACCGGATCGGGCAGCGTCACTTGCAAACCGGCAACCAAAGCAAGCGTTACCAGAGCGGATCGATACATGGCATCTCCTTTTCGGCACCGGAAAACTAAACCGTGGAAACTTCAACGCGAAAGTAGGGCACGCCGGAGCAATCGATGGAGCAACGCAATATCGATTGGGCGGTGCGGCGATCACATGCGCAGAGTTGTACGCATTCGCCGACACGGCGGCAATCCTGCGGTTGAGATGGCAACGGCCGAGCAACCGTTCAACGATCGACGCGGCGCCATTGGCTCTCCTGCAAATTCAACGGCAGCACCTCGACCCCACCTTCCCGCGCTCCTGGCACAATCAGCAGCGCGGCGATGGACGGGTGCGACGCACAGTACGCGCCGGACGCTTCGGCACCGAGCACATAAAACGCCGTCGCCAATGCGTCAGCTTCGGCAGCGGTCGGTGCGAGCACCGTCGCGGAAAGCACACAGTCGGCAGGCCGGCCGCTCCGCGGATCAATCACATGTCCGTATCGTTTGCCGCCATGGTAGAAGAACTGCGTTCCCGAACCGGAGGTCCCCAATGCCTGATCGCGCAGGCAGAATTCGATCAACCGCTGCTCGGGTCTGAGCGGATTGCGCAGCGCCACCCACCAACCGTCAAAGCCACCTCGCGATCCTCGCGCCAGAATGCTGCTTTGTCCGCCGTGAATGACAAAATTGCGGACGTTGCCCGAATCGCTTCGCGTTGTCTCCGACGGCTCAACGCTGTCGTCCGCTTCGCCGTTCATGATGCGCTCCGCACAGCGATCAAGCGCGTGACCTTTTCCGATCGCGTTCAGATTGATTTCCACGTCGGATCGCAAAAAGCGGATGGTGCTGGCGTTGGGGTCGAGCTCCACATTCCGCCAGCCGACCGCTGCCAGAGCGGTCTCCAGTTCGTCCGCGGTCGGCATCCGTCCCTCGCGACGCCAAAATCCCCACGCACGCGAAAGCGGACTGGAAGTAATGTCGAACGCCCCGTGCGTCGCTTCGCTGATCGCCAGCGCCTGTTGCAATAACCCGAATAACCGACGCTCGACCATCACCGGTTCGCGACCGGCAAGCCGATTGATTTGCGATACCTCGGAGTGAGCCCGATAGACGCTCATCTGGTCCTCGAGCACATCAAGATACTCGAGCGACTCCAGTGTTTCGTCCGGGATACCCACCGCGCGATCGGCATTGAGAAACAGCGCAAAGTCGCATGCCATCGCGCGTCGCGAGACCTGAAACAAGTAGGTCTCCTCCGTCGTCCCCTCACCCGTCCCGTTGGTGGCTGCAGACGCGTCGGCATTCGGATCCGATCGTTTCGCTTGAGCCGCCAGGGCCTCGGCCGCCGCCTTGCCGGCCAGAAACTCGCGTCGATTGGCTCCAGGTGTTCCGCTCATGCAACCATTATAGACAATCAACCCCCATAAGGATCGTCGGCAACTTGCCAAGCCGGCTCAAGGATAGACGGGCCCCTGTGACAGGCTTCCTTGTTGCAGGCTTCCTTGTTGCAGGTTTCCTTGTTGCAGGTTTCCTTGTTGCAGGTTTCCTTGTGATACGGTCCCGAGTGAGACGGTCCTTGCGTGGAATAGTTCGTGCTCCCACAATGACGGGCCGTGAAGTGCCGGGATCCTTCTGATGCGCTTTGCCGCCGTTCGTATATACAGCCTACAGCCGATGGAGATTGGGAAATGAGCTTGCTGAGTGAAAACCTGTCGAGTCAGAGCATTCAAGGTCACGTTTCGCAGCGTCGCGTGTTCGGGTTTCAATCGGTCATGGTCTGGCTGGCTACGATCGCGGTGGCTGGCATGCTGACCGGTTCGTTGCGAGCGAAAGGGCCGGCGGTTACCGATCCGGCGAAGGCCGATGCCGACTTTGCGATCCAAGGCGAATACGTGGGCGAGGCCGGCAAAGAGGACAAGATGCGTTACGGCGCTCAGATCATCGCGCTGGGCGGCGGCAAGTTTCAGGCGGTCGGCTATGTCGGCGGTCTGCCGGGCGACGGCTGGAACGGCACACCGAAGATTGAACTCGACGGCCAAATGGAGAACGGCGCAGCGGTCTTCAAGGGCGACACGGGCCATGCGTCCATCAAGAACGGCGTATTGACGGTTTCCAACGGCGACGGAGAAGTCGTCGGGAAGCTGAATAAGGTCGAGCGTAAGAGTCCGACCTTGGGTGCGAAGCCGCCGGCCGGCGCGGTCGTGCTCTTCGATGGCAAGAGCGCCGAAGGCTGGAAAGACGGAAAAGTCGACGAAGGCCTGCTGTGCCAGGGAACGACCAGCAAGGAGACCTTTGGCAGCCACACGTTGCACATCGAATTTCGACTGCCTTATCAACCGGAAGAACGCGGGCAAGGTCGCGGCAATAGCGGCCTGTATCTGCAGGGTCGCTACGAAGTGCAGATGCTTGACTCGTTCGGATTGAAGGGCGAAGACAACGAGTGCGGCGGCATCTATTCCGTGAAGAAGCCCGACGTCAACATGTGCCTACCTCCGCTGGCGTGGCAGACATACGACGTGGAGTTCACCGCTGCGAAGTATGACGACGCGGGCAAAGTGGTGTCGCCTCCGCGCGTTACCGTTTCACACAATGGCGTGGTCATTCACAAAGATGTGGTCCTGCCGGCGGATCGCAATACCACGGCCGCACCGCTCGGACCGGGACGTGAACCCGGCCCCGTCTACTTGCAAGATCACGGCAATCCCGTGCGTTATCGCAATGTGTGGGTGGTCAAGAAGACGTAAGCACGGGCGGCGGACAAGGCGGTTCGGCAGTCGTCCCCGAAGCACGACATCCCAGGCGGTGCACATAACGAAAGGAAGCGTAGCTTGGAAACGCACTTTGACCTGATCGTGATCGGAACCGGACCCGGCGGCGAAGGTGCCGCCATGCAAGCCGCCAAGCAGGATAAATCGGTCGCCGTAGTGGAACGCATGCCCCGCATCGGCGGAGCGTGCACCCACCTCGGCACCATTCCCAGCAAGTCGCTGCGGCACGCTATTTTTCAGATGACCGAGTTTCGTAACCACCCCCTGTTGCGGGACTCGGGACAAGTTCTGCAATTCGATGTGCCGGCACTGCGTCAGGCAGCCCGCTCGGTGATCGAACGCCAAGTGGAAATGCGATCCGGTTTCTACCAGCGCAATCGTGTGCCGATCCTGCATGGTTCGGCACAATTTCTCGATCCGCATACGATCGAAGTGCTCAATCCGAACGGCTTGCGTGACACCTACAGGGCGAATGGTTTTGTCATCGCCGTTGGATCGCGACCCTACCGGCCGCCCGATGTCGATTTCACCCATCCCCGTATCTTCGATAGCGATACGATCCTGAACCTATCCTTCACTCCTCAATCGATCGCCATTTACGGCGCAGGCGTCGTCGGTTGCGAATATACCTCGATGTTCCGCAACCTGGAGTGCAAGGTGAACCTGATCAACACCCGCGCTAAACTTTTGGAATTCCTCGACGATGAAATCATCGACGCGCTGAGTTACCACATGCGCGATCGAGGCGTGATCCTGCGGCACAGTGAAACGTGCAGCAAGGTCGAAGGCACCGACGACGGCGTAATCCTTTCGCTCGAATCGGGCAAACAACTCAAGACCGACGTGCTGCTGTGGGCCAACGGACGAACCGGCAACACCGACGACCTCGGTCTCGACAAGGTCGGCATTACTCCGAATCAACGCGGGCAACTCGAGGTGAATGCCAACTTCCAAACCGCGCAACCCCACATCTACGCCGTGGGCGATGTGATCGGCTTCCCCGCCCTGGCCAGCGCCGCTTATGTCCAAGGTCGGTACGCCGCCAGTCACTGCCTTCAAGGCACCGCTGAACCGTCGCTCGTGCGCGACATCCCCACCGGCATCTATACCAGTCCGGAAATCAGTTCTGTCGGACAAACCGAACGGGAACTCACCGAATCGTGTATTCCCTATGAAATCGGACACGCACAGTTCAAGAGCCTCGCTCGCGCGCAAATCACCGGCCAGACGGTCGGGATGCTGAAACTGCTGTTCCACCGCGAGACGCTCGAATTGCTGGGAGTACACTGCTTCGGATCCAACGCAGCCGAGATCATTCACATCGGACAGGCAGTGCTCAGCCAACCGGCGCCGCAAAACACGATCCGGTATTTCATCAACACGACGTTCAACTATCCCACGATGGCCGAAGCCTATCGCGTCGCGGCATTGAACGGGCTGAACCGGCTCTTCTAGGCTCCCCGCGCCGACCGCTCGGACATCGACCCGAGCAACAATGCGTTCGGAATGTTGCATGAGCCGTTGCCGGCCCCCCGGTCTGCGGACCGATCGGCTGCGCAGACGATCCTCAACGCGGCGGAAACGGACCTAGCAAACACCCCACGTATTCCATTTACCCCATTTTGACATTCGAGGGGCTTTTCAACGGGCTTCGAATAAAAGATAAAAAGGCTTGGTTTTTGCTCGAACACCTTGTTTTTGCTCGAACACATTGGCACCCCGAGGCAGCAGGACGTCATGCACGTACTTGAAGCACGCGATTTGCGGAAGACCTTTGGCGAAGGGGAAGCCGCAGTGCATGCGCTGAAGGGGGTGAACTTCGGCGTTCGCGCGGGCGAGATGGTAGCGATCATGGGCCGGTCGGGGTCGGGCAAGAGCACGCTGTTGACGTTGCTAGGCGGCGTCGACATCCCGTCTTCGGGCCACGTGCTGTTGGAGGGTAAGGATCTGGGAACGATGGACGACACGGACCGCACGCTGATTCGGCGTCGGCGGATCGGGTTTGTCTTTCAGTCGTTCAATCTTCTGCCGATTCTGACCGCCGAGGAAAACGTGGCCTTACCTTTGGAGCTCGACGGAGTTTCGGTGACGGAGGCTCGGCGTCGCGCGGCCGATTTGTTGGACCGAGTCGGTTTGACGGCTCGGCGTGACCATTTACCCGGCAAGATGTCGGGTGGCGAGCAACAGCGGGTTGCCATTGCCAGGGCTCTGGTGATCAACCCGGCGATTCTGTTGGCGGACGAGCCGACCGGCAATCTGGATTCGGCGAACGGCCAGCGTGTGACGGCCATGCTTCGTCAGTTGGTAGACGAGCACGGTCAGACGATCGTGTTGGTAACACACGACCCGGGCATGGCGGCTCAAGCGGATCGCGTGATTCAGTTGACGGACGGCTTGGTCGAGCGCGAGGAAACGCCGCTCGCTGCCGGCGGTTCGTCAACCTACGCCGCGGAGCATTAGTCCGGTGACGCTTAAAACGTATCGGCGGCGGGCGATCTGGCAGCAACCGGGTCGCGCGATTCTTACGATCGCCAGCATCGTAATCGGTGTGGCGGCGACCGTGGCCATTGCCATTGTGGCGAACACATCCCGTGATGCGTACAAGCAGATGTTCGCCACGGTGATCGGCAAAGCGCAACTGGAAGTCGTCTCGGCGAACGTCGGCGGCTTTGATGGTTCGATCCAAGCGGAAATCGAACAGATTCCCGGCGTCCAGGCTGCCGTGCCGATGCTCAAGCGTTATAGCGTCTTGTACCTGGGCAGCCCCTCGCAGAACGAACAGGAATCGGAAACCACCGAGGAACCGGCAGCCGATACCGAGCAGTCGTCGGAGAACGCCCAGAGCGGTGAAAATGGCGAGGCCGGCGAACGTCCGGATCAGCGACGGAAGGTCCGCCTGCAGATCCTGGGCATCGACACCGAGCGGGACCGATTGATCCGCGATTACGTAGCGCGCGAAGGGCGTGCCATTCGGGAAGGCAATGAGGCGATGGTCGATGCCGGCTTTGCGGAGAGCCTCGGCATCAAGATCGACGACGAGATCAAGCTGCTGACCAACTCGGGAATTCGCTCCTTCACGGTCGTCGGACTGTGGGAAGCACGGGGCGGGGCGACGATCACGCAGGCTGGTTTGATTTATATCCCGCTGCCCGAGGCTCAAAAGTATTATCGCACGCGCAAGAACATTGACATGATCCAGTTGGTGCTGGACCCCAATGCGAAGACCGACGAGATCCGGCAGCTTATCGAGCCGACCTTGCCGGCCGGCGTCCAGGTTCGCTCGCCGACATCCGAAACGCAGTTGATGAAAGAGACGTTGTTCGCCACCGAAGAGGGACTCAAACTGGCGTCGCTCTTTTGCTTGTTACTGGCGAGCTTCATCATCCTGAATACGTTTTTCATGAACATCAGCGAGCGTCGTCGGCAGTTGGCGATCTTGCGAGCCATCGGCGCATCGCGCGCGCAAGTAATTCAGTCGATTCTCGGCGAGAGCCTGGGCATGGGCCTGGTCGGCACGTTGTTCGGCATGGTTTCCGGCTTGGGCTTGGCAGTGATTGCCAATCGCATCATCACAAAACTATTTGAAGTGCCGGTGCCTCCGATGGAGTTGACCTGGGAGCCGTTCGTTCAAGGACCGCTGGTTGGCC
>JBJOLO010000353.1:0-5859 GCA_046045565.1 Planctomycetota bacterium
ACCATGCCATGATCACCCCGCCCATGGCAAACCAAAACCAGCACCAATGACCGATGTCTT
Organism: Planctomycetota bacterium; assembly: GCA_046045565.1. Lineage (GTDB taxonomy): Bacteria > Planctomycetota > Planctomycetia > Pirellulales > Pirellulaceae > VGZA01. The sequence goes on from JBJOLO010000353.1 coordinate 61, forward strand.
CATCCGAGATGGGTGTCAGAAATCGTGAAGCGATGGCATGGGAGAGAGTAATCGCCACGGCCCAATACGCCACAAAGCACGCGACCGAATACTGATCCCAAGGCACGGCGATCGTTAACGTGCGAAAGGCAAACGCGATCGCCATCCCTAATGCGAGCAAAGTCGAAACGCCGCCTAGGATTGCCAGCAACGATCGCATGCCTTGCCGCCGGAAAACAGGATCGCCCCATCGTTTCCACCCGCGGAAACCGATCAGCACGAGCGGAATCAAGGACAAAACCAACGCCCAGGACTGAGGATAGACGAGGATGAACATCCCGAGGATGTCTCCGAAAACGGCATCTTCTTCCGCGTCGAGTGAATTCCATTCGATGGTGGAAAGGGAACGTGCCGTGGCCAGTGCGTTGTCGCCATGATGTTGCAAGCTGCGTAGATCAAGCGTTTCCATTCGATCGCTCGGCTGATGGTAGTTACGCACGTCGCCGATGAAGGCGAAATTCAATCCCGAGCACCCACGCTGAAGAAAGATCGTGAAGTCGGATCCGTTCGGCATGCGCCGATAGACGGCGACGAAGGCCGAGCTGGTGATGACGGGCCGCGGCAAGTGTTTCACGACCTGTTGTACGAGCCGTAGATTATTCGACGGTGTTTCGTACATCAGGCTCGCGCCGCTGCTGCCGCGGGCATCGAAGTTGAGCACCATCGGAAGTTGGTTCAACAACGGATGCTCGCGAACGAAGCCTTGCGCGCCGAGCAATCCAGCCTCCTCGCCGTCGGTGAAGAGCAGGTAAATCGGATGCTGGTGCCGTTCGGGTGCGTGAAGCAACGCGCGAGCCGTTTCCAGAAGTGCAGCGACTCCGCTGCCGGAGTCACCGGCACCCGGTGCACGGGGAGCCGAGTCGTAATGGGTAACCAGCAGCAGCGGGCGACCGGTGATGGACGCGTCGGTCAATCGTGCGAGAACGTTGACCACGGGAATCCCTTTGACAACAACCGGCTGCTGTTCCGGCTCAAGCCCGAACGATTCAAGTTCGGCGATCAAACGCGTGCGAACGGCTTCGTTGGTTGGGGATCCGACGGGATGCGGCAGTTGCTCATCGCCCAAAATGCGGCGAAGGATTGTCATCGCCCGCACGGCAGAGAATTGCGCGGCCGGAGCCCGTTCCGATTGCGGCGGATGACCGCTCAGGCGGTGGCAGGCGAGCAAAAAAATCAGTGCGAGTCCAACAAGAGTGATCCAGCGCACCGGCCGATCCGAACGGTTCATCGGCAACAGTCCCCTACGCAAAGCGGCTTTCGTTTCCCCGCTCGAATCGTCCCTGCCGTGATGCACGCCAGTGCGTCGGGTTATGCCAGTCGCTTCAAGCGCGTGACGCGTCCTGATGCAACCCACTCGGCGATAACGATATTTCCTTGCGTGTCGAAGCAGGCGTCATGCGGATGAACGAACTTGCCGGCCAGCCAGCGGTCACGGTTGCCGCGGATTTCGAACTTGGCATCCGCCTTCAATCGATCGACATCCTCTCCGAGCCGCGCGACGACTTCGTTTTTCGCATTGAGTAGCGTGAGTCGGGCGACGAGTTCGGGGACGATCAGGAGGTCCTGGTAGGTGTCGACATTCGCGGGCAAGCCAAAACCGGGGATGGTTTCCAGGTGTTTTCCTTCCATCGTCAGGTATTGCAGGGTGTGGTGAGCCCGATCGCAAACCACGATGCATGGCGTTCGACCCGGCCGTCGATCGATCCATAATCCGTGCGGCGTATCGAACTTGCCCTCGCCGGCGCCGGGACCGCCGAAGGAGGACACCCAATTTGCATTTTTGTCGTAACGATGGATTTGGAACGAACCGTAGCCGTCGGCCAGCAGGAATCCGCCGTCGTCCAGAAACGCGAAGTTGGTGGGCATGAATCGATCGCGCCCCCAGATTTTTTTCGGGTCGGTGTCCTCGCCGACAGCGTAGGCCTTCGACTCCATGGGCGCCCGCTTCGACCAGACTGTCTCGCCACGAAGCGTGAGTTTCGCGAACGATTTGACCTGCTGATAGCCGCTGACATAGAGGAATTCTTCGTTGCCCTCTTTGCGCACCTCCAGGCCATGGCCGCCGCCCTGAAATTGGTTGCCAAACGCCCGCACGAACTTGCCTTCGACATCGAAAACAAAAATCGAGGGGTGATCTTTTTGATCCTCGCGGCCCTCGTGAATGACATACAGATTGCTTGCGGAATCCACCGCGACGTTGTGCGTCGTCTGCCAGGTGTATTGATTGGGCAACTGCGGCCAATCGTGTTGCACTTCGTAACGATAATCGCCTTCACCGAGTACGATGCGCGAATCGGACTTGCTCGCCGTGACGACGGCGGGTGCCATGATCGATGGCAGCACGGCCGTCGCAACTGCCGCTCGGGCTGTGGTTTGAAGGAACGTTCGTCGATTGGTTTTCATGGGCGGGGTTCCTTGCGAGTGATCTCGATTCACCGGATTGGATGGGCATGTCGGGGTGTGTCAGGGTCGCCAGAGCAGCTTGGTGGCGTCCGACGAGCCATCATCAGGATACGGCATCGCCACGCCGAGGGAAACCGCAGCCTTCCGGCGTGCCGCTGCGGTGTCCGTTCATGGCGTAAAAAGAGCCCGAGTTCGTGCCGATCGAAACGGATGGTGGGCCGTGTTGGAGGCGCACTCGGCTAACGTAGCGCAGTGCGAAGCTTGCAGTGCTCGCGTGTCACAGTGTGCCGTTCGCAGTGCTCGCGTGTCGCAGTGCTCGCGTGTCACAGTGCTGATGCCGAGCGGCCTTAGCCGATTTTGCCCATCAGTTCCTGGATCGGCGTGGGATCGCTGACGATGTGAGTCGGTCGACCCTCGGGGGTGTAGAGAACTTTGTTCGGATCGATGCCGAGTTTGCGATAGACGGTGGAGACAAAGTTTTCGGGGCCGAGCACGCGATCGCATGCGGCGTAGCCGTTTCGGTCGGTGGCGCCGACGATGGCACCGCCTGGCGTTCCGCCACCGGCCATGAACACGGACATCGCGTTGGCCCAATGGTCGCGTCCCGCAGTGGTGGAACCTGGCAGGGTGGTGATTGCGGGGGTGCGGCCGAATTCGCCGAGCATGACCACGAGCACGTCGTTCAGCATTCCGCGATCTTCCAAGTCGGTGATCAGGGCTGCAACGCCCTGATCGATGAGCGCGGTGTGTTTGGGAAGGTCGGTGAAGATGCCCGAGTGGCTATCCCAACCGCCATCGTTGATGGTGACGAACGGCACGCCGGCTTCGACGAGTCGGCGGGCGAGCAGCAGTCGTTGTCCGAACGGCGTTCGCCCGTATCGTTCGCGTGTGGCTTCGGATTCGGCAGAGAGGTCGAAGCCTTTTTGAGCCTGGGGGGAGGTGACGAGGTCATAGCCTTGTCGATAGAAGGAATCGAGCGCGGAGGCCGGATCGCCGGCGGCGGGGTCTTGGAATCGCTGCAGGCGATCGACCAGAGAGCGCAAGTCCCGTCGCGTGGAGAATCGGTCGAGTGCCAAATTACTTGGGGGCGAGACGTCGCGGACGCGGAAATGTGCCTGGTTGGGATCGTCTTCCACGACAAACGGTGCGTAGCGACCGCCGAGAAAATTCGGTCCGCCCGATCGCGTCATGCTGGGGATCGAAAAATAGCCGGGCAGGTTGTTGCCGCGGGGCAATTCATGGAACGCCACCGATCCCATGCTGGGGTGATAACTCACGAACGCCCCGCAACCCACCGGAATGCGAGGCGGTGCGCCGGTCATCATGTAATGGTTGCCCGCACCGTGGTTGCCTTGATCATGCCGGATCGAACGGATCACGGCGAACTTGTCGGCGCATGCCGCCAGCTTGGGTAGCGTCTCGCAGAATTGCACGCCCGGAACGCGCGTACTGATCGGCGCCATCGCGCCGCGAATTTCCGCCGGGGCGTCCGGCTTGGGATCGAACGTCTCAAAATGCGTTGGTCCGCCATCCAGCCAGATCAGGATGCATCCCTTCGCCGCCGCTCGAGGACGTGGTTCTTCTGTTGCGGCGACTGACTGGAATCGCAACAAATCGACCAGCCCGCTACCAAAGAACGCACCCAGTCCCAGTTTGATGCAGTCCCGGCGATCAAAACCCTGGCAATTCCGGTAGCTCGTCATCGATTCGCTCCGTATCTCATCAAGAAATCCACGTGTCCGCACTATACCTTCACGATTCCGCAACTTCAATCGTCGCCTCGCTTCGGTTGGAAACGGCCGCAAATCGCCAAGCCAACCCTGTCAGGATCGGTTCGACTTTCCGCCAGCCCGATGCGAGAGCCAAGCCGTGATCGGGCGAGGCTCTTCTTGCATCATCGGCTCAGGCTCCCGCAATTTGCAGAAGACCTCCGCAAACGCCCAGGCCAACCCTCGCCATGCAGTCGTAATCTAACGTTTGGGGTATATCGGTGGCGAGATGATCATGCGGATTGCCCGGGAAACTCGTGTCCGTAATCATCCACGCGCGAAAGCCCCGCTCCCCAAAACAACTGGTTCCCCAAAACAACTGGGTCCCCAAAACAACTGTGATCCGAGAGTCGGATTTCGGGGACGAGTTCGGAGAGCATCCTGCCTTAAACAGAAGGAGGAGCGGGGGCACCCATGGTGTCTCGAGCATACCTGCCGACGGGGCATGGTTAAACCTGATTGCAGCACGTCATCATCGCGGAAAACCCCGCCATTGACGTCGGAGAGTGCCTCCACGCACAACTCCGACGTCAATGGCCACCCACCTGCACAACGCACCTGTTCGCACTGCTGTCCCGCCGATTGAGAATGGCACTTGCGCGTGCTTGCAATTCCGCGTCGCGAATCGACGTGACCAAGCGGGGTGCCGTCAGCCGGAACGGACATCCCCGCTCGGTCAGCGTCGTGATTGGTTCATCGTGGTGCGTGCCTCGCAGTGGTTTAAGGATGAGGGCTCATCAAGCCTCCAAGAATAAAACGTAGAAGGCGACGAGAGTCGGACATGCAGCGGAAGAAAATGTGGGAAAAAAATCGAAGACCGGTTGCGGTGTGATCGGGAAAAAACAAGGCGGAGCGGGTCGATGTTTCGTTGCAAGCAACAAGAAAAGGAACTGCTTGCACGCTGCAGAATCGCTTCTCCAGACGCAGCGAAAAAACGCTCTTGACCCTGTTTGGATATTGTCCTATTCTCCGCCCCACGCTTGATTCGCTCGAGCGTGAAATGCGAGTAGGCCACGTGGAAGAGTCTGCACTGGAGCGAGTTGTTTCGGCAACGCGTCTCTGCGGACCGCGAGGCAAAACGCGAGCACGGATGCTGGCGTCCGCTTCGAAAAAGACCACTGGGAATACGCATGCATAGGGCGTGGTAGCAGAAGCATGGAGGCGGATCGCTACCTACCGACCAATCGCTCCCGGAGCTAATGGAGTCCTTTGCCCCCCTAGGACCCGTTCGATCCGGGGGCTTTTTTTTTGCGCGTGCGAATGGATTCTGGTGCGGTTCGCTTCGCTGCACCGCAACGCGCGCCGCTTCTTCGCAACCGGGGCTGACGCTTCGCAACCTCTTGATTATGTTGCTTGCAAAGAGAGGGGCAGTCATGCCATTCGTTTTGCGCTTCCGCAGGCTTGCGACGTTGATTGTTTCGGGCCTGATCGTGGTCGTATCCAGCTGGTTGCCGGAGGCGGGCGTGTCGGGCAAGGAGCGGCCGAACATCGTCTTGCTTTTCGCCGACGATCAGCGAGCCGACACGATTGCCGCGTGGGGCAATGCCGCGATCGATACGCCCCATCTCGATCGACTCGTCCGGCGCGG
>JBJOLO010000415.1:0-3636 GCA_046045565.1 Planctomycetota bacterium
GAATTCCTTCGCAATCCGATCCGCTCTCAGAAAATACAAATCGTTCCCCGCATCGATGACAAAAAGCTGTTGCGATTGAAGCGAGTCGGCGAGGGCCTCGAGCGGATCATTCTGTTCGGGGCGAGGCAGGTTTTCCTTGGCACGGTAGCTTTTCCAAGCGGCTTGATACCACTGCGCATCGATCAGGGTTTGTCTCGCAAGCGTGAGTGCGCCCATGGGCGAATTGGGATACCCTTCGCGGCGCGGCGTACGCGGCACGGTTAGCTGCATATGTTGAGCTGCGCGGCTGCGAAAGATGGTCTCTGCTCCCGAATCATCCGCAGTCGTTACCAGACAACTTTGTCCCTTCACGATACCGCCGGCAGGGACTGCTAATCGCATCGTGATTCCCTGGGATCGCATCTTTTGGTTTTGACCCGGACTCGATCGCAAATGCTTCGCGAGGTCCAGTTGCGACAGAATCAGCGGATTCGAGTGCGGCGCGCCGCCCTGCACAACAGCATGGTCGATGGTTTCTTCAGTGTAGGCATCGATGAACCCTGCATAGACCGTACACCCGGCGAGATTCCATTCGCGTGCGCCGGCAGGCACCGGTCCTTGCTCCGTCACCGAAACGATCACGCCGTCGCGGAGCACGATTGTTGCCTGCTCCACGATCGTGCCCGGTCGCGTGACGGCGCGAACCTTGGTCAACGCGTGATGATTTGGCGTTTTGTCTCGCAGTCCCTCGGTCATGCGGGTGGACGGTGGCGCGCCCCGTAAGTCAACCGCAGCCAAAAGAACCAAATAGGAAATCAAGCAAGCGATCGAGCGATTCATTAGCGACTCCGAAAACCTGCTGGCGTCGAAAACGAGCCAGGATCCATTCCATCTGCATTCCAGCGAGCCCCCATTATTCTTCGCAAACCTGATGGAACAAGTGGCAAAACTCCCCCCTGGACCATCATGACGAATCGAAGGTCAGGCTGCGCTAGCCGGGGATTTCGCCGAAAGCGTGGGAGCGGGCAAGGCGGAAAGGAACCGAAGAGGTCGAACCTCTTAAAGTCTAGCTCGATTTCATGGCCAAAAGCTGCCGACCTTGTGAATTTCACGCTACGGTGATTTCGGATTTTGCCTTGGAAACAGCGCGATCGCGATACGATCGGTCATTTCCTGCAGACTGAGGCCGCGAATGAGAAACTTTTTTTGCGGGGACGTCTCGCCTTGGATGAGTTGCACTTCGCTGCCACGCAGTTGCAACGCATCGCAGAGTACATCGAGGATGGCTTCGTTGGCTTTGCCCCGCTCAGGAGCTTGTGTTACGGCGACTTTTAGCGCGCCCGCATGTTCGCCCACGATCCCCCGCTTCCTTGAACCGGCTTGAGCGCGAACCGGTAAGATGATGCCATCAGGCCGTGACTCTAGGGCAATCATTCGGACAGTCCCTCGAACAACGCCGAACCGACTCGCACCAGGGTCGCACCCTCCAAGATCGCCAACTCATAGTCGTCGCTCATGCCCATCGACAACTCCGTAAGCTTGTCAGGAAAAACGCATTGTGCGTTCAGTTCCTCGAGTAACATCCGCACCGCGGCGAATTGCTGTCGGGTTTGGTTGGAGTTGCTCTCGAGTCCGGACATCGCCATCAGGCCGCGCACTCGCACGCGTGGCAGCTTCGCTGCTTCCGCGGCGGCCGCAAGCAATTCGTCGGACGAGAATCCGTGCTTGGTCAAATCGCCCGAGATGTTGATCTCCAGCAAGACATCGATGGGGCGGTCGATGGTCGAAGCTTCCTGGTCGACTTCCGACAGCAAGCGCAGGCTGTCGCCGGAATGCAATCGGTAGAGATGCGGAATCGTTCGACGAATCTTGTTGCGCTGGAGGTGTCCGATCAGGTGCCAGCGGACGGGCGTATGAGAAAGCGCTGCTGCCTTTTCCCACAAACTTTGCGGACGGCTTTCACCGAGGTCGTAACAGCCGTTCGCGATGAGTGCCTCCATTTCCGGCAGCCCCACGTACTTGGTCACTGCAACCAACGACACGTCTTTCGCGTCGCGGCCGCTGCGAACTGCCGCGGCGGCAATGCGCGATCGGACTGCGGATAGGTTCTCGGCAATCCTCGCCGTGCGCGCGTTCGTCACAGTCGGCCTCGGTTGTTGGAGAGGATGTCCGTCGGGCATCGTTTGGGCAAGCAATGGCCAGGGATCGCGTGGTTCCTGCGACCCGGCTTGGCAAGGTGACTTCGAGCGGACGGAATCACTCGATTTCGACAATCGTTTCGTAGTCGCGTTTTTTCGGCAGGAATCGCCCTAAGAAAAAATCGCTGCAAATGTTCTTGCCGAAAAAGGTGCGATTTCCGCGTACTCCAAGTTCCCGATAGGCCAACCAGTGACGATCGCCGATCTGAACGCGATACGCGACGGCTTCGTCGGCAGATACCGGTGTCAGGCTTTCAGCAACCGTGAGTCGCCGCCATGTCAACGGTTGACGAATCCGTGCAGCGGACAGGTCGATGAAGACCGGCACGTACAAGGCTCGGCCTGCCCCTTGAGCATGCACGACGAGACGGTCATCCTCGAACGTGACTTCGCCAGGGCGTGAATCGCAACGCCATTCGGGAGCCGCGAGCGGAATAACTCGGGCTCGATCGCGATCCTGGTGGATTGTGACCTCTCGCGTTTCCCCTGCCGGATGGATGCGATATCCGGGTGCAAGCGGTAAGGACAATTGGTAGTTCCATTCCACCGGCTGATCACTCGTGATGGCATCCGCGATCAAGGCGAATCCGTCGTTGCGAGCCAAGACGATCTGTCGTTGGACTCGACAGCCCCGCATCCGGAGTTCCAATTCAAGGTAATCGCCCTCTTCATCGGTGTGCCAACAAACGTGTTCCCATCCGGATTCGATGGTGGCGGGCGTTCCATTCAGGAATGCCCGCTGATCGCAGCGTCCGGACAGCAAGGAGGCGGATGCCGACAGAAGGTGCAATTCGCATTGCTGGGCGTGATAGTAGACTTGCAGGCGATTGGCTGCGTTGCCCCAACGGTCGCGCAGAAATGCGACTTGCGCTTGTTCGTTTTGTTCAGCGATCTCGAGAGAGGCTTTGCTGTTCTTTCGCTTCTTGCCGGCTTTCGCGACAGCGGCAGCACTGCGCTCTGTTCGCCGTTTTGCCAATTTGCGAGTTTCCGCATCCCCAGCAAATTCCACCGCTGCAGCGGTAATCGCATCAAATGAAGTGAGGCGTTCCGCGTTGGCTACGGAATCGCTTGCGTGGCCGCAGGCCAGCGAGTCGCCACGCAATAGCTGGCGCAACGCGGCGTTCCAGTGGTCAAGCTGGGGGCCCGTGAACCAGCGGGTTCGGCCGGCTCGGCAAAGGAAACCACATCGCGTCCACGACGCCATCAGTGCCACTGAATCCGCCCAAGCCTCGGGACTCTTCCAACCAGAGGCGTCGACCGTCTCATCGAGCGACGCATGAAGTTCAGACAAGGCTTGCTGAATCATTGTGTCCGACACGAGTGACGGACAGACTAAAGCCAGCGTCAACGGAAACTCACTCAAGAGCCAAAGTCGAGAGAGTGGCGAACTGCAGATCGAACGCTGCCCCAACACGCCCACAATGAGTTCGGGTAACTCTTGCGCTAAGCCGAAAGTCTG
>JBJOLO010000467.1:0-5616 GCA_046045565.1 Planctomycetota bacterium
CTTCGGGTGAGTACTCTTCGGCCGGGAGCATGCCTTCAATGCGGAGGCGATCCATACGGACGACACGGATCACATGCTCGCCGGGAGTGACCCATTCGCCCACGCGCTTGAAGACTTTTTCCACGACGCCATCGACCGGCGCTTGGATCTTGCGTTTGCGGATGTCACTATCGACGACCTCGATGGCCGACTGCTTCGCCTGTTCGGTAAGTCGCGCAACGCGTTGTTCGAGCATCGCCTTTTCGGCTTCCAGCACATAGCGTTCGTAGGTCAACTTGAGCCGTCGCACTTCGGTGTCCGAGACCGTGCGGGGCGACTTGGCGTTGATCTCCACGGCATTTTCCCATTCGGTCTTGGCGACCGCTGCGGTCTTTTCCGCGACATCGAGCGACACCGAGCTCTCGGCCTGCTCTTTGGCGGCCGACAATTCAATCTCGGCCAGCTTCCGCTTGACCTGCAGGTCGCGATCTTCGATCTGAGCCAGCAACGTGCCCTTTTCCACTGGCAGCTGGCCATGCTCTTTGACATTGATGGCGGTGATCATGCCGGCGTCCTGAGCGGGCACGGCCACATCGTCAATGGCGAGGATCAAACAGTTGGAAACTTTGACGGAGGCTGGTGCCTTCGTGTCGGCGGCCGGTACGACTATCGACATCGCCAGCAGCATCGCAGTGACTTGCATCGTGATCTCTCCCCGTGAACCACGGTCGAGTGAAGCCTCGACCGTATCGAAAAAAGACGTTTACTTGTTCGTATGGTTGATTAGAAGAACGTGAAGAACACCTTGGATTGCACCCACTCCATGAATTCGTGCAGGTACACATAGCCGATCGGGCGCCATCCGCAGCGAACTTCGGCAGTGGCCGAAGCACCGGGCCGCGGATCGGCTGGAATGTCCTTCTGATCGAGTTGCACGCGTACCCGTACGGCATGTCCCTCTTGATCGTGCATTTCTGTGGTGTCGTGAATATCTCGAACCGCACCGAACCGGGGCGTGCCGGGATCGGTCGCCAGGATGTAGCGAACCGTTAAATCCTCCTGCAGCCGATCCTGAGCGTTGTGTACGTGACCGATCCGGCGTTCGGGCATGAGCAATTCGAGTTCCCATTCACCCGAGGTGTCGGCGACCGACATCAGCAGCGCGCCGGTTTCCACCGGACGGCCGCGCAACGACTTCTCCACTTCCCACGACAGTACGACGCGACCATTGATCGGACTGCGAATCTTCAGTCCCTCACGTTTCTTATGGAGCAGATCCAGCTGTTGCGTGAGGTTGGCAAGTCGGCTGGCGAGTCGTTTACTGTAGCCGTCGAATCGGTTTTTGTCGGCTGCAGTGAGGCTGGCTTGGAGTCGTGCATGATCGACTGCGCGTTTCTGGTCTTGGGCTTCTGCGATTTGGCCGAGCAACTTTTTGAATTCGCCTTCGAGATCTTCGTTCGCCATTTCCAGCAGTAGGTCACCTTCTTTGACTTCCTTGCCGTCGCTGACATGGACGTCCACGACGCGGCCGGTGGTGGGCACGAAGATGTCGCGGCGATTCACCGGCTGCAGCGAACCGCGGGCGGTGAGATCGAAGCGATAGGGAACGATGCACAAGGCGAGGATGACTGCCAGCACCGCGCCGGCGATGGTCAACGTCTTGGGCAACGTGCGACTCTTCACCACCCAGCTTGCTTTGCCCAATGCCCGCCAGACGGGCATGAGGAACAAGTTGTTGTAGTCCATCGAATTGGACAACGCGCGGGCGGCGTGTTCATAGACCAGATCGATTTTCGGCGCGAGCACTTCGCGAGGCAGATCGTTGTCGATTTGCTCAATCACCAACGCGCCGATGATCTCGCGCGATGAACGCTGATCACGGGCCGCATGTTCGTCGGCAATCTTCGGCAAGTCACCGGGCTTTCGCAGCGGAAGCACAGCCACCGCTTTGGCATACGATTCATCGACATACCCGTGCACCGCCTCTTCCAACTGGGGAGGCAGATCGGCCGTGTTGCCGTTGTAGTACAGCGGTTCGGCAGCGGCGACGACGCGACTGGCGAGTGTCGAAAGGGAGGTCACGATATTCGATCGCTGGTCGATCGAATCCTGACCGCTGATCGCCTCGACCACGCACTTTTGACCTCGCATGAGCGCGAGACTGACGCGGTCGCAACCGATCAGGCGACGCCCTTCGTTCACCACGGTGTACGCGGTTTCCCGCAAGTCGAGTGAATCGTGCACCAATCGCGAGAACTGGTCGGCGTTGGCCCAGAGCGAATGTCGATCGCTGAAGTGTCGCAGCTTGCGGGTCTTCAGCCATTCGGCGATCTGCTCGCACATCTGCAGCACGAACTTCAAGTACCCGCGCTGCGTTGCCGGTTGCGAGTCAGGTCGCTGGAAGATTTCGATGATCCCTTCGACGTCGCTGTCGTTCTGCATCGGGGCGAGCACGAGCAGGTGGCGAGTCGGGTTTCCTCCGGCGCGGTCGTCGCTCAGGCCGGACATGGGCGGAACTAGTTGCGGTTGGCGGCTCTGTGCGACGTATTCCAACAACCGGATATGTTTCTGAGCATCTTCGGAATTCACATCGAGCAGCGTATCGCTGAGACTCTGCTGGTAGATCAGTCGCAAGTGCCGACTTTCGTCTGCGACCCACACCGCTCCGCCAACGGCGGCGAGCGCCTGCACAATGCGCTGCAGCACGGCGGGGTAGTACTCCTCCGGTCCCAGATCGCTTTTGGACAACTGCACGATCTCACCGACCAAACCGCGAATTTGCTGTTTGGTCTGCTCGATCGTTTCCTGATTAATCGACGATTGCTCTGCGGATGACATGCAACTCTCCCTGCAGGTGGCAGGTTCTTCGTTTATGTTCTCGCAAGGACACTTGGTACGGTGTCCTCGTAATTCCTACTCCGACCTCTGTTCCCCGACCGCTATCTGTGTCTAGCGTCGGTGTGGTTCTGGCTTCGATCTATGTCCGGCTTTTTCGCTCCTCGTTCGGCAACCGTTCAGCTCCCGATTCATCAGCCTTGATTCAGGGGGCGGCTTCATTCGTTGCCTGAGTGGCATTACCTCCGACCCCGCAAGAACCGGTCAGGTTGCGGCTTTGGAGGCGGCGGCACGCGCAGGGCAGCCGTCTCAGCCCAACCCCACCCCTCCCAAGGGTAAACTCCGCCCGCACGAGTTCGGCTTGGTTCCGCCCCATTCGACTTGAGCAGTGTGCGTAAAGTGTATACCTGCTGGGCTAAAGTGACAACGAAATGGAGCGCTCGACCTGACAATCGTGCCACGAGGCGGCTCATGGGCGTTCGATTCCAAGCCGATCTGTGTACTTTCATGTTCAAATTGTCTACGTCCGTTAACAAAGTGCGGTTTGAAACGGCAGTCGGGTCGATGGGCTCTGGGGTGATGCGAATCGCGTACCAAACTCCGGTCACTTCTCCAACATAGGTCATCCCGTGGGGAGAGGGGCGGGTTGGGGAGCGAGCCCGGATGTCTTTTGAATCGATAAGTAAGGTTAAGCGATAAGTAAGGCTTTTAAGCGTCGGCGGTATCAAGATAGGGGTCTTGGCCCATTTCGCGTTGGATCTTCGATCGCTGCCGCTCGTGGTGAAGCAGAACGGTACGATCGCGAAAATGCCGGCGTTCGACACGGCGTTGTGCGCGGCGAAAAAGTCCGGCGAGGTTGGGCATCTCCCCACCGTTCTGTTCTCCGAGTTGTTTTAGCTTTTCGGCCTTGGTGGGGCCGAGGCCGGAAAGCAGGATATCGTCGTCGAGCGAGAGGTATTGCCTGACGGTTCCGGGATCGCCTTGGCGACCGCATCGGCCCGCCAACTGGCGATCGATACGGGCTGCGTCATGGAGTTCGGTACAGATCACGTGCAGTCCGCCGAGTTCATGAACACCGGGGGACAGTTTAATGTCGGTACCTCGGCCTGCCATGTTTGTGGCTACGGTGACATGGTCCGCCTGGCCGGCCTCGGCGACGATGTCGGCCTCTTTTGCCACTTCGTAGGCGTTAAGCACTTGATGCGCGATGCCGGCTTCGGTGAGCAGTTTGGAAAGCAATTCGGATTTGTCGATCGACCGGGTACCGATGAGCACGGGACGGTGTTTCGCGTGGACTTCCTTGATTTCCTCGACGATGGCCCGCCACTTTTCATGGCTGCTGCCAAACACGCGATCGGGCAAACGCACGCGTTGCGGCGGTCGATTGGTGGGGACGGGAATCACGTGCATCTTGTACACGCGGCGGAACTCGGCGGCCGAGCTGATACCAGTTCCGGTCATGCCGGCCAGGTATCGATAGCGCATGAACAGATCTTGGACCGTGATTCGAGCAGCCTGACCGGTGGGAACGGTGACTTCGATTCCTTCTTTTGCCTCGACCGCCTGATGGATCCCGTCACGCCATTTTCGGCCCTCGGCCAATCGCCCGGTGAACTCGTCGACGATGACGACCTCGCCGTCGTTCACGACATACTGCCGATGCAGCAGGTAATCGCGGCTCACTCGGATTGCGCGTTCGATGTATTGGTAGAGGTCCACCAGTCCGACGGTGCGCATGATTTCGGGATGCGGAATGGATCGCACCAGTTGCCGGCCGGCGGCGTTGAGTTCGATTTTCTTGGTGTCGTAGTCGTACTCGTAGTGTTCGTCTTCAATGAACCGGCCGCAATGTGCCGCGGCCCATTGGTAGGTGGCAATCACTTGATCGCGGGCTTTATCACCGAGCGACCCGATGATCAGCGGCGTACGAGCTTCATCGATCAGAATGCTGTCGGCCTCATCGACCAGCGCGAAGTGGGCACCGCGTTGAACCGGTTGTTCACCGGCCGAAGCAAAGCGATGGCTGCTGCCCTCGCCTAGAAAATCGTCCTGCTGGTGCCCTAACCGGCGAAGCAGAAGTCGGTCGCGAAGAAAGTCGAAGCCGAACTCCTTCGCCGTTCCGTAAACCACATCGCAGGCATAGGCGGCACGGCGCCGGTCGGATTTATCGGGGGTCTGAATGACGCCCACCGTCATTCCCAAGGCTTCATAGATCGGACGCCTCCAGTCGGCGTCGCGTTGGGCGAGGTAGTCATTGACGGTTGCGAGGTGCGAACCCTTTCCGGACAACGCATGCAGATACATCGGCAGCGTTGCGGTGAGCGTCTTGCCTTCTCCGGTCTGCATTTCCGCGATGCAGCCATGATAGAGCGAGATCCCGCCGACCATCTGCACGTCGAACACGCGCATATTTAAGGTCCGGCGGCCCGATTCACGCACCAGCGCGTACGCTTCGGGCATGATCTGCTCGAGCGATTCGCCGCTCTTTGCCCGAAACCGAAGTGACAAACTGCGCTTTCGCAGTTCTTCGGCGTTGAGCCGCATCAGTTCGGGCTCGAATCCCGCGATCACCGGCACCAGCTGGCACCAGCGAGCCAACCGGCGCTGGATGGGACCACCGACCAGTTTCAGCATTTGGGAACGAAATCCGCTTGAATAGCGGTCCAGCGCAGTCATCAACGACTTCTCACCCGTGTTGTTCTTACCCGTGTTGGATCGCATCCCGGCATGAACTCACCTAGTTCGTCCCAGCTACATTTATCTCAGCTGGACTCATCTCATCGGTGCATTCAAGCCGGATGA
>JBJOLO010000495.1:0-5019 GCA_046045565.1 Planctomycetota bacterium
CACCGGCGATCTTGAAGGCGACGAATGCAGTGATTGCTGCCGCGAGGCAGGGTCACCGAAAGGAACTGTGGTCGCAGCGGGACACGGGAGCACAACCGACGCTTCTTTGCTGCTTCGACGAGTCTTCGCAGGCCGAGTATGTCGCGGATCGAGTGCTGGCGCATCGCGAAGAGGGAATCGCACTCAAGCGGCAAGCGGTGTTGTTTCGTGCGGCCCACCATGCGCTGCTCTTGGAAAGCGAGCTGACCCGTCGGCAGATTCCTTACGTGAAATACGGTGGCTTGAAGTTTCTCGAAGCAGCTCACATCAAGGACTTGATGGCCATCCTGCGGCTCGCAGAAAACCCGCGCGACCTGATCTCGGGAATGCGCGTATTGCAACTTCTTCCCGGCGTCGGGCCGCGAACCGCACGAAAACTGGCGGAAAAAGTGACCGTCAGTGATGCACCGTTCGCTGCATGGTATCGGGAGCGGTTGCCGACCGAGTCCCGTCAGCCGTGGACGCTGCTGTTGGAACTGCTTGAAAAGCTTCGAGTCGAACCGCAGCCGCCGCTGTCGTCCCAGATTCGCTTGGTACGGGATTTCTACGACCCTTGCCTCGAACGATTGTACGATTCGGCTCCGAGTCGGTTGCAGGATCTGGAGCAAATGGAAGTGGTCGCCGATCGCTTCGGATCCCGCCAAACGATGCTCGCGGAACTCGCACTCGATCCGCCCAATAGCACGGAGGACCTCGCGGCCGACACGCATCTGGATGAAGACTATCTCGTGTTAAGCACCATCCATTCCGCTAAAGGCTTGGAGTGGAACTCGGTCTACGTGATTCATGCAGCGGATGGGAATATTCCGTCGGACATGGCGGTGAAAAACGAGGATCAAGTCGAGGAGGAACGCCGCTTGCTGTATGTGGCGCTCACCCGCGCCATCGATCATTTGTACGTCTGCTACCCGCAGCGGTATCAGCAAGGATTCGGAGTCAAAGCCGACCGCTATGGGCTCGCCCAAGTCTCGCGGTTTTTGCAGGGGGAAATCGGAGGCCATTTCCGGCATACGACTCCGCCGCGCGACGGCAATTTCGCGCAGGGAGGAAGCCTTGGTTCGGAAGCGGGCGGTGCCGGCACACCGCGAACGCCGCATCGCGAGGCCAAAGCGATTCGCAAGGAGATTCGTCACCCCTGGTAGGGTACCTGGTTGAGTACCTGGTAACGCACCTGCTAACGGGCAAGATCACGCACATCGTAACGCCCCTTCTCAAGTTCGATGCTGCGATCGACCGGGTGCCGTTTCTGGCATAACCGTCTGGTTGCAGTAACACGCTTCCGATTGGTACACTCGCTCCGCAAAGTGATGTCGGTGCCGCATCGCTCGTGAGAAAACCCGGCACACTTCGGACGATTGCATCGGGAAAGGGAATTGTCGTGTCGGTCGCGAACATCCAAAAAGCTCTGCAGGAACAAGGTCTCGACGGCTGGCTGTTTTATGATTTTCGCGGTAGCGATCCGCTATCGTACGTGATCCTCGGCATGCCGCGAGATGTGTTTCGTTCCCGACGCTGGTTCTATTTCGTGCCCGCGAACGGTAAGCCCGTTCGCATTGTGCACGCCATCGAACCCGGTGCACTCGACATGCTGGACGGCGATAAAAAGATTTACCTTCCCTGGCAGCAATTGCACGATCATCTTCGGGAAACGCTACAAGGTTCGCGGCGCATCGCGATGCAGTATTCGCCGAATAACAACATTCCGTACGTTGCCCGCGTCGATGCCGGCACGATTGAGCTGATTCGATCGCTTGGTCCCGAAGTGGTTACCTCCGCCGATCTCGTGTCGTTGTTTGCCGCGACGATGGACCAGACGCAGGAGCGCAGCCATCGCGAAGCGGCCGATGCGCTGGGCAACACGGTGCTCGACGCGTTTCGGGAAATCGGACGCCGGGCCGCGGCAGGAAAGCCTGCCAATGAATATGAGATTCAGCAGTTTATTCTCGAGCAGTTCGAGCGACGCGGTGTGATGGCCGATCATGCGCCGATCGTGGGTGCGGATGCCCATAGCGCAGATCCGCACTTCGAAACCAGTAACGAAAACCCGTCGTTGCTCAAGCCCGGAACCTGGGTGCTCATTGATGCATGGTGTAAACAAAAGCATCCCGGCGCCATCTATGCGGATATCACCTGGACAGGGTGGGTCGGCGACCAGGTTCCTGCCGAGATCGAACAGGTGTTTCGCGTGGTGCGCGATGCCCGGGATGCGGCCGTCGATTTTGTGGCCGATGCGTGCAAGCAGGGCCGGGATGTGCGCGGTTGCGACGTGGACGACGCCTGTCGGGCGGTGATCCAGCGAGCCGGGCTCGGCGAGTATTTCATCCATCGCACAGGACACTCGCTGCATGAAGCCGTTCACGCCAACGGCGCGAATATCGACAACCTCGAGAGTAGCGATGAGCGATTGCTGCTGCCGAGAACCTGCTTTACCGTCGAGCCGGGCGTTTACCTGCCGGGCCGGTTTGGCGTGCGAAGCGAAATCAATGTCTTCATGGACGGTCGCCAACCGATCGTGACCGGCATCCCGCGCCAGGTCGATCCGATCCTCGCCAAGTAGCATGTTGCCCCTCGCCTCCCGGCTTGCACGCGGTGGATCGCGATCGAACCTCTTGCCAGGGTGCCGATCGAGATCAGGATCTCGAACAGCTGCTCTCTGAGCATCTCGGGGAGCATCTCGGGGGGCCGCCTGAGCCGATCGTCCCAGCGTGGAAATAGGCCCTCGACTCTTAGCCCCTTGTCTTTTCCCATTTCGCTTCTAGAGTACTGTTAAACGGGTGATTAAAACATCTGTTTGACTTGCTGAGGCCTTGTCTGGTTGGCCGTTCGGCCGAGTGCCATTGCTGCGGCGTGCTGGGGTGTCGGTGCGGCCATTCGTAGCAAGAATCCGGAGCGGTAATTCGGTGGAAGAGCACGATTCAACGCGAACTCGCATCATCGAGGCGGCGGGCGAAGTCTTTGCAGAGAAAGGCTTTGCAGATGGGACCGTGCGCGAGATCTGTCAGCGAGCCGGCGCGAACATCGCGGCGGTGAACTACTACTTTGGCGATAAGTTACGGTTGTACGTCGAGGCGGTGAAGCTGGCCCATGCGTGGCGAGTGAAGCAGGCTCAATTGCCCGAGTGGGCTCCCGATGTGGGGCCTGAGGAGCGACTCGCAGGATTCATTCAGGCATTCATGCGGCGAATGCTGATCGGAGATGAAACCTGGCACAGCCGCTTGATGCTTCGCGAGATGTTGCGTCCCGATTCCGCCTGTGCCGAAGTCGTACGGGAGTACATTCGTCCGGAATTCGATGCGTTGCTGTCGATCCTTCGCGACTTGATGGGCGACCGCTGGAATGAAGAGCGCGGGCATTTGATTGCTTTCAGCATCGTAGGGCAATGTTTGCATTACCGTGTCGCCGATCCGGTGGTGGCCAAGTTGGTGGCCTCGCAGGAGTACGCTCGCTACACGCCCGAGCGATTGGCGGCGCACGTTTTGGAGTTCAGTTTGCGAGCCTTAGGCCGGGACCCCGACGCTGCGATGGCGTCCATGAGTGCATCCCTGAGCGCGTCCCTGCACGGGCACGATTCATCGCAGGCAGCGAAGGAAAGCGATCGCGGAGTTGCCGGCGCCGAGGTGGCCTCGCGGCCGCCAAGGTCGCGTGGTTCCCGTCAGTCGTCGGAGCGAGGTGTTTGATGGGTTGGATCGCAATCAAAATGTTGATGGGCAATCGAGGCAAGTACCTGGGCATGATCCTGGGTATCGCCTTTGGCTCACTGCTGATTGCCCAGCAGGCATCCATTTTTTGCGGATTGATGCTGCAGACTTCGGGGCAGGTTCGCGACATTGGCGGTGCGCAGATCTGGGTCATGGATCGCAATGTGCGGTTCGTCGATGACATCAAGCCTCTTTCGGATAATGATCTGTATCGCATCCGAGGCGTCCCCGGCGTCGACTGGGCCGTGCGTTTTTACAAGGGGCTTGCCCGCTCACGCTTGGCGGACGGCAACTTCCAGCAAACGATTTTGCTCGGCCTGGATGATGCAACCTTTGTGGGGGCTCCCCCCAATATGATCCTCGGCGATCTCGCTGATCTGCGCAAGCCGAACGCGGTCATTATGGACGTCGAAGGCTGGAATATGTTGTGGCCCGACGAGGAGCCCCGAGTCGGCAAGCGATTTGAGATGAACGACCACGTCGCGGAGATCGTGGGGATCTGCCGGGCATCACGCACGTTCCAGACGTTTCCGATCGTCTACACACGCTACAGCCAGGCGATTCAGTTTGTGCCTCCGGAGCGGAAGGTCCTGTCCTTTGTGCTGGCGAATGCCGAGCCCGGCTTGGAGCCGCACGCGATTTGCAGGCGCATTGAGCAGCAAACAGGGTTGCGAGCAGTGACCCAGCAGGAGTTTTCCTGGATCACCATGTGGTACTACATGGAGGTCACGGGCATTCCTGTGAATTTCGGAATCACAGTTGCCTTGGGCTTCATCGTCGGTACCGCGATCGCGGCCCAGACGTTCTACCTCTTCACGCTTGAGAACCTCAAGCAGTACGGAGCGTTGAAGGCGATGGGGGCCGGGAATATTAGCTTGGTCGCGATTGTGATCCTGCAAGCGTCGCTCGTAAGTCTGATTGGCTACGGGTTGGGTGTCGGAGCAGCAGCTTGGTTTGGCGAGATGAGTCAATCATCCGATTCGAAGTTAGCGTTCTACATGCCGTCGGTCGTGCTGGTCGGCACCGGTTTGGCGGTGTTTGCGATCAGCATCCTATCGAGCATTTTGAGTTTGTATCGCGTATTGACGCTGGAACCGGCTGTGGTTTTCCAGGGTTAAACGTTTTCCAAGGTTGAATTTCGGAAGAGTCGATCTGTTGTTGAACTCAGCGTTGGCGTGCAGCGAGGACGTGGCGTGGCAAGCGGTGTGAGCAAACCTTTGATTACCTGCCGGCAGTTAGTGAAAAACTACGGCGAGGGCAATTCGTTGGTGCGTGCGCTGCG
>JBJOLO010000593.1:0-3279 GCA_046045565.1 Planctomycetota bacterium
CTGTTTCTCCCGTCGAGCACGATGTGGTGGCCTTTCTTGGCGAACTTTCCAGCGTGCAGGACGAACTCCTGGCCGTGCTCGATGAAAAACGCAAGAGCCTGACTCGCGCTGACCTGACGGCAGTCAACGCCCTGCAAGCGAGGGAAGAATCGCTGCTCGCGCGACTGAATGCGTGTCAGCAGCGCCGTCAGGAAATGCTTGCGGACGCGAAGACGCAAGGCATCCCGGCGCAGAATCTGGGAGACCTGGCGAATTCGGTGCAGCGTGGCAACGACCGCAGTCTGAGTAGTCAAGTCAAAGAAGCGAACTCGCGAATGCGACTGCTGCAAACCGGCCTGCTCACCAACTGGCTGCTAGCTCAACGAACCTTGCTCCACATCTCACAACTGCTGGAGATAATTGCCACCGGCGGCCGAATCCAACCGACATATGTAATGAGTGAGTCGGTCCAATCGCGGGGCGCGCTCTTGGATCAGGAAGCCTGAGTCGGCGGGGCGAACTGCGCAAGCTGAGTCGTCAACGCGGAAACAGGTTGTTTCACGCGGGCGGGTTCAGCCATGTCGCTATTCAGCACCCTTCAGATCGCCAACAATGCGCTCTCCGCGCAGCAGCTCGGCCTGCAAGTCACGGGCAACAACGTCGCCAACGCGAATACGCCGGGCTACATTCGCGAACGGCTGACGCTCGCACCCGCCACCGCCAACCGCATTGGCGGTTTGTTGATCGGGTTGGGTGTCGATGTCCAAGGCGTGGTGCTGCAAACCGACCGGTTTCTCGAGGAGCGTTTGCGGATTTCTTCCGCCGACGTGGCGAACACCGAAGCGCAAAGCACCACCTACTCGGAACTCGAATCGCTACTCGGCGAGTTGAGCGACAACGACTTGAGCACGTCGTTGACCCGTTTTTTCGGCTCGGTGAACGACGTTCTCAACCAGCCGGAAAACCTTTCCGTTCGCAATTTGGCGATCCAGCAGGGAGCGACGCTGTCGACCGACATCCGCCGGTTGGACAAGCGTGTTCGCGATGTGCGGAGCGATCTCGACGGGCGGATTTCTGGTGCGGTCAGTCGCGTCAACGGTTTGCTGCGCAAAATTGCCGACTTGAATCTGAAGATCGTGAGCTTCGAGGGCGGCGGTACGTCGAAAAGCGACGCGGTGGGCTTGCGAGACGAGCGATCCCAGACGGCCAACGAACTCACACGCTTGATCGGATGCAGCACGATCGAACAACCCGATGGCGCGCTGGCCGTCTTTGCACGCGGCGACTACCTGGTCAGTAACGGAACGATTCGCAAGATCGGCATTCGATACGACTACGACCGCGGCATGGCGCGGGCCAACCTTGAATTCGTCGACACCCAGGCACCGATCGCGATCGATTCCGGGGAACTCGCCGGTCAGATTACGGGACGCGATGCCATCCTCGGCGGCGCGCTCGACCAGCTCGGCAACATCACCTCGGAACTCATCCACGAATTCAACAAAGTCCATGCCTCGGGCCAAGGCCTTACGGGCTACTCGGACTTGACTGGCGAATTTCCCGTTTCGAATACAACCGTTCCGCTCGACCAGGCCGATTTGCCGTTTCCTCCCGAAAACGGCACATTTCAGCTGTTGATGTACAACAAGCAGACGAAGCAATCGACCTCCACCAACATCAATGTGCGATTGAACGGCATGGAGGACGACAACAGCTTGGTCGATGTCGCCGCGGCGTTGGACGCGATTGATGGACTGTCCGCCGAGGTGACACCGGATCGCAAGCTGCGGATCCGTAGCGAAAGCTCCAACTTCAGCTTCGGCTTCGCCAATGACACCTCGGGGATCCTGGCGTCGTTAGGGATCAACACTTTTTTCAGCGGATCCACCAGCAGCAACATCGCGATCAATGCGAATCTGCGAAATGACCCAACCAAATTCGCCGCCAGCAGCACCGGATTCGGCAAAGACTCGAAGAATGCCGAAGTGCTGGCAGCGCTGCTGGACTCGCCGCTTCCCCATCTGACGGGCGAGAGTATCGCGTCGATCTACGAAAACTTCATCAGTGAAACAGCGCAGGCGGCTGCGAATACCAAGGCGGCCAATCAGGGGTTCGCGGCATTCAATGCCACCCTGGAATCGCAGATGCTGTCGATTAGCGGCGTGAATCTCGATGAGGAAGCGGTGCGGATGATTGCCTACCAACGAGCGTATCAAGCCGCCGCTCGAATGATTAAAGCGGTAGATGACTTGCTCGGCACCCTGGTCAACCTGTAACCATGTCGTTCCTTTACCCTATCCTAAGCCAACGTAGCAGCGACCTGCTGGTGCAGCGGCGTCTCCTCTCGCAATTACAAGCCGACCAGCTCGAACTGCTGAAGATCCAGACACAAATCAGCACAGGTCGGCGGGTATTGCAGCCTAGTGACTCGCCTCTTTCGGCTGCCCGAGGCATCAATGTGCAGCGTATCCTCGAGGAGAAGCAACAGTCTCGCACGAACATCGATACCAGCCGTTCGTTTCTCGCGGCCACCGACAATGCGATGTCGACCGTTAGCAAGCTGATCAACGAGGCAAAATCGGTGGCGATCGGCGCCTCGCAGTCGACCATCAGCGACTCACAACGTGCAACCTATGCCCAGCAGCTTCAGCAGTCGATCGTGCAATTGCTGAATGCCGGAAATTACAGTTTTCGTGGCCGGCACCTCTTTGCCGGGTCCCAGGCCTCCACGAACCCGTTCGACCAGGTTGGCGAATTCATCGCCTTTGCGGGCGACGACACGTCGCTGCGAAGCTACATCGATGATGAGCAGCTACTCGCTTCGAACCTGACCGCGTCCGAAGTTTTCGGCGCGACCTCGTCCGAAGTACGCGGCAACCGCGACATGAATCCGATTCTCACCCGCGACACGCGTCTTGCCGACCTGCGCGGCGGACTCGGGATTACACTCGGCGCCATCCAAATCTCCGACGGAACCTACGGCCAGGTTGTCGATTTGTCCAGTGCCAAAACGATTGATGACGTGTTGCGAATCATCGAACGCAATCCGCCCTCGGGTCGTAAACTGACCGCCCGAATCACCGATTTCGGTTTGAGTATCGACATCGACGACGCCGGCGGCGGTAACCTCAACATTACCGAAGTCGGCAACGGCACGACTGCCGCAGAACTTGGAATCTACAACCGACTCGGAACGGGAACTTCGCCGATTATCGGCCAGGACCTCAACCCGCAACTTGTTACGACTACGTCGGTTGAGGACATCCTGGGCACGCACGCGAAAGCCTACATTGCCTCCGC
>JBJOLO010000826.1:0-4039 GCA_046045565.1 Planctomycetota bacterium
AACGCCGCGAGCAAAACCCGGTTGTCGAAATCGCGAAAATGGCCGGTGGCGGATTGGCCGGGCTGATCCTGGCACAACTGATCCTGTGGTGGATCCCCGGTAATTTTTCCCCCGCCCGCCGCGACTTCTTGAACCTGGCGCCGAAAGTCGCCAAGTACGCCCCGTTTCTCGTGCCCGCTCCTCTGCAAGGACGCTCCGACATCGAAGGCACGGCTGAGCCGACCACGCCCGGAACCGATCGGAGCCCCGAGGCATCCCGCGATGCGATCGGAAATGGTCGGCGGGGCGACTCCTCAGGTCGGAATGGTGAACCTGGCATCGACGAGGGACTCCGCGCCGATCAACTTGGCGACCCGTCGACATCGCCCGACGAGGAATTTCTGTTTCGCAAAAAAGAACCGGTGGATCCCGCAAACGATCCGCTTACAAACAGCAATGATCCGGCCATCGAATTCGAACCTGCCAAAAACGTAAAGCCCGCCGTCGATGCCCCCAAGCCCGCGGCAGAAGAACCCAAGCCGGTCGTGGAAGAACCCAAGCCTGCGGTGGAGGAACCCAAGCCTGCGGTGGAGGACCCCAAGCCGGCCGTGGAAGAACCGAAGCCGACGGCAGACGACCCTCAGTCAAAAGAGCCTGTACCGCAACCGAGCGCCCCGAATCCCACCTGAGTATCCAATGCGTAGCGATCTGCTTGGCTGCGGAGGCGGTGGGAGGGTTTGATCACAACACTGCGGGACATGGTCGTGCACCCGCAGTTGGTGTGGAGTTGATTCGGCTTGAGTCCGAGATGGGCTTGATCGTCGCGGACGGTTATCGCTTCCGAGCGTCAATCGCTCGCTTCATGGCGGCACCCATATCCGCCGGGCTTTCGGCAACTTCGATGCCCGCATCGCGGAGCGCTGCCACTTTCTCGGTTGCCGTACCTTTGCCCCCCGAGATAATGGCGCCGGCATGGCCCATGCGTTTTCCTGGCGGGGCAGTACGACCGGCGATGAAGGCGGCAACGGGTTTCTTGACGTAACTCTTCACGAACGCAGCGGCTTCTTCTTCGGCCGATCCGCCAATTTCGCCAATCATCATGATGGCTTCGGTCTCGGGATCGTCTTGGAAGCGCCGCAGCAGGTCGATGAACGACGTCCCCACGATCGGATCGCCGCCAAGACCGACGCAAGTGGTTTGGCCGAGCCCCAGATTCGAGGTTTGCCATACCGCCTCGTACGTCAGCGTTCCGCTGCGACTCATGATGCCGCAGATGTCTCGCTTATGAATGTAGCCGGGCATGATGCCAATCTTGCATTCCCCCGGAGTGATCACGCCCGGGCAGTTGGGGCCGATGAGTACCGAATTGCTTTTCCGCACCCGCTCGTAGACATAGATCATGTCATTGACGGGAACACCCTCGGTCACCGCGACAATCGTTTGAATACCGGCGTCGATGGCTTCGAGGATCGCATCGGCTGTGAACGCGGCGGGCACAAAGATCATGGTTGCATTGGCGCCGGTTTTCTCTACTGCTTCCTCGACAGTGTCGAATACCGGAAGACCTTGAACCGTTTCGCCCCCTTTACCCGGCGTGACGCCGCCGACCATTTTCGTGCCGTACTCCAGGCAGCCCTTGGTGTGAAACTCTCCCACCTTGCCCGTGATGCCTTGGCAAATGACACGCGTATCTTTGTTGACGAGAATACTCATGACGGTCTCACCCCTGATGTGTCGGATCGGTTCCGATTCAATATGCGTTATGCGTCGAGGTCGTGTTACGCGCTGACAGCGGCCACAATTTTCTTGGCGGCATCGGTCAGTCCATCTGCCGCGATAATGTTCACTCCGCTGTCTTTCAGGATCTTGCGGCCTTGTTCCACTTCGGTGCCTTCGAGTCTCACGACCAGCGGCACGTTAAAGCCCACCGTCTTGTAGGCCTCCAGCAATGCCTCGGCAATCGTCGTGCAACGCATGATTCCGCCGAAGATATTGACCAGCACACCCTTCACGTTGGGGTCAGACAGCAGGATCCGGAACGCCTCTGTCACCTGTTTGGCGTTCGCGCCGCCGCCGACGTCCAGGAAATTCGCCGGCTGTCCGCCGTGATACTTGATGATGTCCATGGTTGCCATGGCGAGTCCTGCACCGTTGACGAGGCAGCCGATGTTTCCGTCGAGTTTCACGTAGCTCAATCCGGCCTCGCCAGCGCGAACTTCCGCAGGTTCCTCTTCGGCCAGGTCGCGAAGCGCTACATGTTCCTGGTGGCGGAACATGGCGTTGTCGTCGAACGTCATTTTCGCGTCCAGCGCCACCACTTCTCCCGACTTGGTGATGACGAGCGGGTTGATTTCGACCATGCTGCAGTCTTGCGTGACGAAGACGCGGCAAAGGGCTTTCATAAATTTCTCGGCGCTGCGGGCCGATTCGCCCTTGATATGCAGCTTTTTGCAGAGCTTCCGGACCTGGTAGCTGAGCAATCCGACGTTCGGATCAAAGTGTTCCTTGAAAATCCGCTCCGGCGTTTCTTCGGCCACCTTCTCGATTTCGACACCGCCCTCGCTGGAGGTGATCAGCACGGGACGAGCCGTAGCCCGATCCAGCACGACGCCGAGGTATAGTTCGCGGGCAATGTCGCACCCGGACTCCACAAACACGCGTCGGACGGTCTGTCCGGCGGGGCCCGTTTGGATGGTCACGAGCTTATTTCCCAGCAGGTTCTTCGCAACCGTCGCGGCCTCTTCGGCACTGCGAACCAGTTGCACGCCGCGCTGGGTCGGGATTTCCTGGACGGTTCCTTTGCCTCGACCGCCGGCATGGATCTGTGCTTTTACCACCGCCAGCGGTAGGTTCAGCTGGCGAAACGCATCCGCTGCTGCCTCAGGGGTCTCGGCTACGATGCCCGACAAAACATTGACGCCGGCGGCGCGAAGGATTTGCTTGGCCTGAAATTCATGGATTTTCATGCAATCGTCCCTGCAATCCGGTGGGGGTTAATCGTAAGAAGCGGCGATTATAGGTTCGCTGTGCGCGGGTGACAAGGATCCCGCGTGGCGACCGTCTGGAGCGACCCCGAGCTATAGGATTTTGTGACCGTAGCGGAGGAATCCACCCTCGGATGGCCGCGATCCTCGATCGATTGCCATGCGAGCGGGCAAGGGGACGGATTGCAACACCCGGGCCCGACAACGCTTCGACACGGCCGTACAAGGACACTACAGTATTACGACACGGCCGTATTAGGACACGGCCGTATTAGGACACCCGTTCGCGATCCAGTGCGAGGGTCGGCTCGGTTAGGATTCGTTCGACCGTTTTGCCTGGCTCTTCGTCCGGGTGCATCGGCAGTGCGATACATTCGCTCAGGCTGCGGAACCAAGTTTCCTGACGGCGGGCAAATTGTCGTGATCGTGCTTGGACGGCAAGGACCGTTTCGGGCAGACTTTTTTCGCCTCGAAGGTGCTCCAGCACTTCGCGGTAGCCGACTGCCTGCGACGCGGTGCGGCCGAGTGTCCCGAAATCGGCGAGTAGTCGTCGGACTTCCCCCACCAGGTCATTGGCAAACATTTGTTCCACGCGTCGTTCGATACGGCCATGCAGTTCCGGCCGCGGCCACGCCAAGGTGACGACGCGACATGGCTGAGAACGGATTTCCTCGTCGAATTGCGTTTGCAGGTGGCTGATCGGTTGCCCGATCTTGCGGGCGACCTCGAGCGCCCGGATGATACGACGCTTGTCATTCGGGTGCAGTTTGGCGGCGGCCAAGGGATCGACAAGTTGCAATCGAGCGTGCAGGGCGGGCAATCCGTGCTCTTCGATTTCACGTTGAAGCTGGAGCCGGAATTCCCAATCGGCTTCGGGGCCTGTCGTGACGCCTCGCAGTAGCGACTTCAAGTAGAGTGCCGTTCCGCCGACGAAAAGCACCGTCCGTTGCCGGCTACGAATTTCAGCCGCGGTGGCATGTGCTGCCTGCATGTATTCCGCGAGACTGAATTCTTCGTTGGGATTTCGCAGGTCGAGCAGGTGATGCGGTACTTCGGCCCGCTGACGCGCATCGGGT
>JBJOLO010000656.1:0-2947 GCA_046045565.1 Planctomycetota bacterium
CGCGATGCGTTTCTGACATCCATCGCGGACGCTCGATTCGTCAGGCACCGACCTCACGAGGGGGATAAACGGCGGAACAGGTTCCTCTGCGGTTACCACAATGCGGTTGTTTCCGGAAATCCGTACATCCAATTGAAATTCTGCACTGCCGCACCGGACGCGCCCTTGATCAGGTTGTCGATGCAGCTGACGGTCACGATTCGCCCTCGTACCACGCGCGCCGTGATATCGCAAAAATTGCTTCCGGACACATCCTTGGTGGCAGGCAGTGCATCGCGTACCCGCACGAACGGCTTGCCTGCGTAGAATTCGCGATAGAGTGCCAGGAGTTGTTCGCCTCGCAGTTCGCGTTTGGGGCGCGAATAGGCTGTCGTCAAAATGCCTCGGTCCATGGGGATCAGATGCGGTGTGAAGATGACATTGACGTCCTTGCCTGTAGCTCGGTGGAGGACCTGATCAATTTCCGGTGTATGGCGATGTCGTCCTACGTTGTATGCCGACAGACTTTCATTGCATTCAGGAAAATGCGTGTTCAACTTTGGCGTGCGGCCGGCACCGCTCACGCCGCTTTTCGAGTCCACGATAATGTCACCCGGCTCGATTAAGTCATGCGCGAGCAGCGGCGCGAGTGCCAGGATGGCGGATGTCGGGTAACAACCAGGATTGGCCACGAGGTCGGCGCCGGGAATCTGTTTCGCGAACAGCTCAGGCAAACCGTAGACCGTATGGCCCAGTCGCTGGGGATCGGGATGTTCGTGCTCGTACCATTCCGCGTACGAAGCGGGAGTCGACAGTCGATAGTCGGCGCTGAAATCGACGACGCGCGCTCCGGCGGCGAGCAAGCCCGGTATGGCGGCCGCCGATGCCACGTGCGGCAGGCAGCTGAAGACGCACTGACAACGCCGGGCGACTTCCTCGTGGGAAAGGTCCTCCAGATGCAAATCGTATCGCGACGCCAATTGCGGATGGACCTCACTGATGTGAGGTCTTCCCTCTTGTCGCGTGGTCAAAGCCGTGACGCGGACTTCAGGATGCCGCAACAAGATTTTAAGTAGTTCCAAGGCGGTATAGCCTGTGGCGCCGAGCACCCCGACGGTGATCATGATTGCCTGCTCCGATGTCGTTACGATTGCCTTTGGTTGCCGACAGTATATCGATATTCTCGATTACGTCAGGGTGGCACCGAACGGGAATCGCAGTTCGCGAAGCACTTCGGCAAATTCAGCCAGAATCATGCTGGTAGCGCCCCAGATGCGTCGCCCCGCGTACTCGATGTGCGGGGCGCGAAATCGGAGCCCGCGGCGGTCAATCCAGTGTTCGCCGTGGTGAGCTCCGCGTGCCAGCAGGGCCAGCGGCAACGGGATGACTTCCGCAACTTCGCGAGGGTCGGCGCGGAATTCGGGGGTGTGAGGCGTAAAGCCCACCAAGGGCGTCACGAGAAAATGGCTCGCATAGATATAGATCCGGCTGAGCTCGCCCAGGATCTGAACCTCACTTGTCGCCACTCCGAGTTCCTCATTCAGTTCTCGCAGCGCGCAGTGCTCCGGTGTTTCCGAATGCTCGATTTCGCCGCCCGGAAAGCAAACCTGGCCTGCGTGAATAGGCAGCGAGGCGGGGCGCAGGGTCAACACGACGTGCCATTGTTCGTGCTGCGGATAGCAGAGTGCGAGCACCGATGCAGAACGATGCTGTGCCGGGGGTGGGCCGGCGTGGCGGCCGTAGCTGAGTTCCGGCGCAAAGGTTCGCTGAGCTCGCCAGCCCGGAAGGGGTTGCGACAGGCGATGGCCGAGTTCGCTTGCAAACGATGCTTTCCAGGAATCCATGATTAGCGATTGCTCTCCTCGCCGGGCGGATCATCCGCAGCAGGCAATGCGTAGACTTCATAGTTCGCGAGTCGCGCTTGGAATCCGTCTGCGTTTTCGGATGGAAACACGCGTCGAAATGGCAGGGGCCGCTCTCCCAGCCACCGATCGACCACCAAGTACTGAAAATGATATTTCGCCGCCAATTCCAGAATCCGGTCATCGGTTAGCGCCGCGATTCCACCCGCCGAGACGATCGGAGGACAGGCTTCGCCGAGCCGCTCCCACCATTCCACGAGCGATCTGGCGTCTTGCGGCACATCTTTCCAACTGACCACCTCACCCCGCTGCGCATACCACTTGAATGTTTGCTGCCAGCGAGGCGTGAGGAATTTCGCGTGTGGTTCGGTGTTCGCCGCAATCCAATCGCAGGCCCGTCGCCAATCCTCGTAAAGCAAAGGATGTTCGGCAAGACCGAACTCAGCGCCGCCGAGCGACTCCAACGTCGTTCCCCGCTGCCAATCGCGGATTCGGTTCGAGAGATTCGCGACGGTATTCAGTATCACGCAAATCGTCAAAACGGTTACGATCCCGCGCGACAACGCGGGACGCCGTTCGTGCCAAGCTGCGACGGCACCCAAGGTCGCCAGGGACGCGCCGAGCGGAACCATGATGTCGCTCAGGCGGAACCAGTAGTAGCGCAGCACGGCCGCCGCTAAATCGGAGGCGAAGAGCAGCGATTGGTCGAGGATCGCTCCGCAAATCGCCAGGAAAATCGCACCGCCTACAAAGCCGCGCAGCGGTCGCTGGCCCAAGCGGTCTGGGCCCAGCACGCAAGGAGTCAGGCTGCAAGCGATCGCCCATACCGCAACCACGAGCAGATGACGCGCCAGCGGGAACAGGGGAATCCAGTGATCGTAAATGAAACGATGAAAAATCAGGTGGTGCGAGAGCCGCTCATACACATAGATTGCATTGGCGTCGCGAGCAATCTGCGGCGTGACGCCGGCGTTCAAGAGCAGTGCGGGCACGAGTCCTACGGACGCGAGTCCTGCGGCACCGAGCAGGCCGGGCAATTGAGAACGCAGCGACGGACGATACCTGCCGCAGCCGAACCAGGCCATCGCGCCGGCCAGCAGCGACCA
>JBJOLO010000709.1:0-5234 GCA_046045565.1 Planctomycetota bacterium
ACCGCCGCAACCGCCACCACCACCGCAAGAACCGCAACCGCCACCGCAAGAACCGCAGTTCCCGCCGCAGCCGTCCATCGATTCTTCGAAATATTCGTCGCCCTTGAGTGGAATCGATTCCGCGGGCGGACCGGCTTCCCCTTCTTCTATCGACTCAATCGTTTCCTGCTGACGCATGGCTTTCCGACTTGCCATCGAGGCCGGCATGCGATTGGGATAGGCGTTCATACCCATCGATCCGGCGACAGGTCGAGCGGCCGGCATCCGTGCTCCGCCTGCAGGCATGCGAGCCTGAGCGGTTTGGACGGGACGTTTGGTTTCGCTTGCCTTTGTCGATCCGCTCGGACCCTTGCTTCGAACTCCCGAGCCCACCGCTGCTTTCTTTGCGGAGTTGTCGCTCGGCTTCTCCTCAGCCTCGTCGATGTCGATGTGATCGTGCTTGGCTCGAGCCGTTGTGCTTTTGTGAGATCGCTCCGCCGTGGCACCGCTTCGGACTGAGCGATTCTGATTCGTTGGTGCGCCGAACGTGGTAGCGGCGAGTAGAAATCCGCTGAGCAGCACACCGCACGTGATTCGCAGCTTGGTCCTCATGGGCAATCCCTTCCCTCTGGCGTTGCAAATTCGCGAAATGGCGGATGACACACGGTCTGCCATCTACCGCGATTGTTCGTGCCAAAGTATCGGATGTTCCCCAAACCGGACTTTCGGAAAAGTTTGAAAAATCGGAAAACCTTACCTAGCTTACCAACTCGATGGCGAGATTGCACCGACCGCGTCCCCGTAAGCATGAACAACACGGGCGACACCCCGTTCTCACGCGTTAGGGTTTGCTGGAGAAACCTCGGTCCAGTGCTAGCACGCCCCGTAGTTCCAGATCATCCCAGTCGCTGGTGTCGTCAAACGATCCGATCCCCACCCGCCCCCAGGAAAAGCGGTCATCTTTGGCCGTCATGACGGGTTGGTTCATGTCGTCGAAATAGACCAGGATCGAACCCGTGGCGACATTGCGTACAAGCTTGATGTCATGCCAACGCTCGTCCCAAGGCGTGCCGGGCGTCGTCCTTTGTGAGATTTTCACCCGGGGTGCATCGTTGACGATGAAAATCTGATTGGCGTGATCGTCCGTCTTCTTGCCAAAGTGAACGTAGTAGAAATGGGCTGGGTCTTGGTAGCCGAAGACAAGGCAAGCGTCCCGGTGATCGTAGTCCGCATGGGTGCTCAAGACGCGAATACGCAATTCAAAGTCGCTCACCGCGGACGAGTTCAGCATCGCGATGTTCAGAGGACTGCGATGTGGTGGTTTATAGTTGCTGGTCTTCTTGAATTGGGAGAACACGAAGCTCTTCTCCCCGCGTTTCAGGCTCCATCCCGTGGGATCGAATGCCTGCCAACGCTCGGTGCCCGATTCAAAGTCTTCGCGAAGAACCAGCGGCAGCGTTGGCTCGGCCGCGAGCGAGAGCGTGGAGATGGCTGAAGCAAACACCAGTGCGGCGATAGGGCGCATATTCGTGTGACTCTCCTCAGCTGGAAATGGATCTTCGGTCGGTCGTGCCGCGAGGAATCCGGGCCGACACGATCGACCTGCCTGCGTTCAATCGCATCGCATTGAAACAAAAAACGATGGCGGTTGGCAATCTCGTTCGGGAAAAAGGAACGGGTTCCGGAAAAACGGACTCGCTCGTGAAAAACGTTGCCGGACAGGTAATCGATCCGTGCCATCGCGCTTTTGGTTGAATGGGTGAAATGGGGTTTATGGTATGCCTTTGCGGTTTAAGGTGAGTTTGGCGCCAATTCCGAAAGTATTGGTTATTCAGGATGAAACGGTTCGATGTTTGGGGAACATCATCAAGGCAAGTTGCCGGCCGGATTTGCCGGCAGAAAGGAAAGTCCAATGAGAATCGTTCGACTGACGGTGGTTTTCGCAGCGTTGGTACTCATCACCGGGTCTGCTTTTGCGCAACAAAGGTCCGGCGTGCCGGCGAAGTTGGCGATCGACTCCTCGGAGGAAGCGCCGGTCATGGCAGCAGGCCACCGCCACTACGCAGGCCACGCGGGTGACTGCAACATGTGCGATGGGGTGACGAGCTACCAGGAGGTTGCGCCGGATTTGTGTTGTCTTGATCGGGGGTGCGGCCGTTGTCCTCGGGTGCTGCCGGCGATTGCGGGTGGGATTCACGCGGTGGCGGATCATGTTGCCGACAGCTTGGCATTCATTTTTCCGTGCTATCACCAGCGTTGGGCCGATTGCCATCGGGATCAGGATTGCTGCTGCC
This sequence comes from Planctomycetota bacterium, assembly GCA_046045565.1. Lineage (GTDB taxonomy): Bacteria > Planctomycetota > Planctomycetia > Pirellulales > Pirellulaceae > VGZA01. The sequence goes on from JBJOLO010000709.1 coordinate 2,274, forward strand.
CGCAGCGATGCTGTCGCGTTTTGTGGACGCCGAGTTATCGAAATTGCCAAAGTCCTTGTGGCGGACTGCAAGTACCCGCTGCGGGAGTGCAACTTGATTCTGCGCCGACGCCCACCCCCGCGAAAGGTGCGCATCGCACCTGGGATCCCCAAAAACGCGTGGTGAACGCCGCTCAAGTTCGCGAAAGCGCTGCGAAGTCTGAGGTGGCCGCGAAAGGCGGGGTACCGGCAACTGCTGTTGCAGCGAATCGCAAGTCGGGGGCATCGGAAGTTCGCGTGTCTCCAACGCCGGCGAAAAAGTCGAAGACAGCGGTCCAATCCGTGTCGCTTGAAAGCGGGGAGGGGGAGGAGCAGCCAGCCAAGTCGCAGAAAACCGCGAGCAAAACAACCTCGACTGTCCGGCGGGAATCGAACGGATCGCAAGCGAAGAGCACCTCGACGGCCAACTCCTTGCGTAAGTAATCACGGACTCGAATTCAACGATTTGATTCATCCTGGTTCAGGGCGGTCCGATGCGGCCGCCCTGTTCTATTTCCCGGGAGCGGGCGAGTTCTCTCCCGCCTGCGGTGTCTCGACCGGATTGCTTGCGGGTTGCAACTACGAATTGTCGTAATGCCCCCCGGTTCCCCGCTCCCGAGCGTTTCCGACGCCGTTGCATCTTCGCTTGTTGCCGGCTTAGAATGCTGCGGGCACGGAAGAGCGTCCCGAGTGACGAAGCGCAACAGGGAGTTTGCGAATGGCGGGTGAGCGGCAAATCGTACGCGAGGTTTCTTGGCGGGACCTGTTTCCCTGGCTGCTGCTTTTCCGAACTGTCGGCGTCGCCACGTCCTTTTCTGTGATTCTTCTGGGTACGGCGGCGGCCATGCTCACGCCGCTGGGATGGAAACTGGCCCACACCGCCTTCCTCGGATCCGATCCGTCCGCCTTTGCGAGTCAAACCCAAGGCAGCGAACCGGAACCGCTGCGGGAGTCGCGGCCACCGACGAGCGTTTCGTCGACGAACTTGCCTGTTTCGATCTCCGGACCCGAATGGATGCGTGGATTGCCCGGCGGAAGCTCGGGCCCCGGACTCGTCTATGAACGGATGATCGCGCCGGGACTCGAGTGTTTCTCCCTGGCCAAAATCTCGTTGATGCGTTGGGCGTACTTGGTATTCGGTATGCTTTGGAATGTCGTGATCGCAGCTGTTTTCGGCGGTGCGATCACGCGACTTGGTATCATGCGACTGGGCCGCGAGGAATCCGTCGGGGTCTCGGCATCGCTGCGATTTGCGATCAAGCGGTTTCGAGCATTCATGCTGGCTCCGCTCTTTCCGTTGGTCGGTGTGGGCTTGTTAAGCCTGCCCTGTGCACTGCTTGGATTCGTCATGCGTACCGATTTCGGTGCCGCACTCGGCGGACTGTTTTGGTTTCTGGTACTCATCGCCGGATTCGGCATGGCGATTCTGCTTATCGGACTTGCCGTCGGTTGGCCGCTGATGTGGGGGACGATCAGTGCGGAGGATGATGGCGACGAGTTTGCTGCGATGCAGCATTCGTTTTCCTACACCTTCCAGCGCCCGCTACGCTATGCCGCCTACTCGGTCCTCCTTTGGCTGCTGGGAACCGTCGCCGCACAGGTCGTGGGACTCGTGGGACAGTTGGTCGTCCACTGCAGTCGCTGGGCTGTTTCGATCGGTACGGGCTCTGCTCGCTGGGCGGAGATGAACGCAACCGTGCTCGATCCCGCTGATGCGGCAGGAGGTTCCATGCTGCGATTCGCAGGGATGCTGCTGAGCTTCTGGGAGCAAACGATTGGGCGGGCGGTCGAAGGGTTTGAGTACGGTTTCTTTTGGATCGCTGCGGCCGCCGTTTACTTGGTCCTACGGTACGATGTCGATCGCACGGAGATGGACGAGGTTTATTGCGAAGGCGACCAAACGCCTCAGATGTTGCCGCCGCTCCCCGAGGTCCAACCCGCTTCAACGAAGCCGGAATGAGCAAGAGCCTCGCGAGCTACTGAAAACGCGCCCATGCGCAATCGAATTCATGGCCCGCTTGCGGCGGTACGATGCGGGCGGTCGGCGGTGACACCCCGAAGGGACATGGACAGAATCGGCCTGGACAGAATCGCTCAGGGCAGAGCGACGCGGTGTTGCGGCGAAGCGCCGCCATGACCGGCCTGGACGGCTGTTTGCCAAGAAGTCCACGAGGCCGAAGACGCCCGTCATGATCAAGCTGGACTGATCAAGCTGAAAGTTACGGCTTTTCGCCATCCGTCTTGCCGTCGCCAGGCTTGCCGTCTTGAGGCTTGCCGACTCCGGATGGACTTTCGTCCGTCTTGGGCTTTTCCGGTTCATCCTTTGCTGCAGCGGGGGACGCGTCCGTTTTTTCCGCCGCCGGCTTGTCCGGATCGGCCGGTGCCACTTGATCACCCGGCGCCGCTTGATCGGCCGGTGCCACTGGCGGTGGCAACGCCTTTTCCGTGGCATCGGTCAAGGCTTGACCCAGTGATATCACGCGTCGCTTGCCGTCGCGATCGAGGCTGATCGATCGAGCATCAATGGACGAAACGGTGGCGGTCAGACTGCCGACCGTGAACGAGTCACCGCGATAAACGCGCAGGGTTTCCCCCGTGGGTTGAATCAGGAGCCATGCCTGCAATCGTTGCTTCCCGCCCGCCTTTTCGGAGGCCCGCTCTTCAATCACAGCAGTCAATTTCGTGTACTTCGCATGGTCAAACTCGATTCGAGGCGGCGGTTTGGGCGGATCCGGCGGTGGAGGCGGCGGATCTGAAACGGAGATCTTGACGACTTGTTTGTCACTGCGAGCCGGCACGCCGTTGTCGTACGCGATGAAGGTTACCTCGAAGTCGCCTTTCTCTTTGGGAGTCCACTGAAACGCTCCGCTCTTCGGATCGATGGTTGCCCCGGGCAGATCCACCTCTTCGGCCAGTCGAAATTGCACCACATCACTGGCATCGG
>JBJOLO010000829.1:0-15588 GCA_046045565.1 Planctomycetota bacterium
ACGAACGGCATCGCATTGAGTCGACTGATCGCGGGCGGCGGGATGGTCGATGCCGTTCGCACAGCGCGGCACGACGTCCGCAGATTCGGAACGGCCGTTAAGGACCGCGCAACCCGCATTCGTTGCCGCGTCGTCAGCGATTCTATAAGATATTTTCTAGTAAGCCCTTGGAAACCCAGGAACTGCTTATGAATCGCTCGAATGGCTCGGTCGCGTTCTGGACGTTGTGTTTTGTCGTCGGCATGGTAGCACCGTTGTCGGCGCAGCCCGGCAACCGCAACGCCGAAGGCGAGAAGGTTTCGATCTTTCGCCCCGCGCCTCGCGATCTGACACTCGCCCTATCGCGGGCGAAGAAAGCGATTTCCGAGGAGCGTTACAGCGATGCGGTTTCGGAGTTGGGACGACTGCTCGAGGAGTCGGATGAGGCGGCCCAGAGTGGCGAACTGCAGGCGCAGGACTATTTTGTCGGCGGCCGATCGGATACCGGAACGTTCACGAGCCTGAAGTCGGAAGCGCAGCGTCTGTTGGGCAGCATGCCGGCAAAGGGACGCGAGTGGTACGAATTGCAATTCGGAGCGCAAGCCAAAGCGTCGCTCGAGGCCGCTGTCTCGAAGCGGGACCCGGAAATGCTAGCCGGCACATCGCGACGTTACTTCCATACGAAGGCAGGTTACGAAGCAACACTTTTGCTGGGGCGACATCACCTTGACCACGGGCGACCGCTGGCGGCAGCACTTTGCTTCAAGCGGTTGAGCGAAAGTCCGGTGGCCGGCGAGTACGAACCCGAGTTGTCGATGCTGTTGGGAACCTCGTGGTACCTGGGCCACATGGAGGAGAAGGCGAAAGCCACGCTGGAGTCGGCGGCGAAAGGCGGAGTGCGGCAGAAAATTCGCGTTGGCACGAAGCAGATCGATGCATTACCGGCGTCGGAGTCGCTCAAGTGGTTGGAGACGACGATTGGCCGGCCGCCGCAATTGAATTTGCCGAGCGAGACCGAATGGGTGATGTTCCGCGGGAATCCGACCCGCACGGCATCAAGCCTGGGCGACCTGCCGTTGCCGACGGCTTGCTGGCGCGTTCCGACCGCCAACAATCCGCGCGATGAGAAACTGCTGGAAGCGTCGCTGAAACAATACTCTGCGCAAGGCGTCGCCTCGATTCCTTCGCTGCAACCGCTGGCTGTCGATAATGTCGTGCTGATGCGGACGCCCGATCGTTTGTTGGCCGTGGATTTTCCAACAGGGAAACGCGTCTGGGTTTTCCCTTGGGATGAAGGGATCGGCGAGGACCCCGGCCCGGCGGCCGCACGACGCACTGCCCAATCGGGAACGCAGGTCACCCGTCAGCGTGAGTTGTCGCAGCGGATTTGGGAGGACAACCCCTACGGGCAACTGGCCAGCGACGGGGCGTTCGTTTACATGCTCGATGAGCTGGGTTTCGCGCAAATGGGAAACAACCCGTTCGGGCAGCAGGTGTTTATCCAGGCTCAGAACGTTCAGCAGATGCGGAATCGGAACCAGCCGCGATCGTATAACCAACTGGTGGCGCTGGAGATCAAAACGCAAGGCAAGATTCAATGGCGTGTCGGGGATATGGACGGGCAGGACGAGCCGGCGTTGGCGGGCGCGTTTTTCCTGGGGCCGCCCCTTCCGATACTCGGCCAACTGTACGTGCTCGCAGAATTCAACGGTGAAGTGCGATTGGTGGTGCTGAACGCCCGCACGGGAAAACTGGAATGGGCTCAGCAGATTGCCCACCTCGACAATCGCATTATTCAAATCGACAGCATGCGAAGATTGCTCGGTGCGACGCCCTCCTTCTCCGACGGGGTGCTTGTTTGCCCGACTTCGGCAGGCGGGGTCGTCGCGGTTGATGTGGCCACGCGATCTTTGTTGTGGGGATTTCAGTATGGTGCGGCGACTCCGGAGACGCGACAGTTCGGCTGGAGGGGTGCGATTCCGATGCCCGTGCGAAGCTTCGGTAGTCGATGGCTGGATGCGTCCGCGACGATTGCCGACGGCCGGGTCGTGATTACGCCGGCGGAATCTGATGAGCTGTATTGCTTGGATTTATTGACGGGTAAGCCTGCCTGGCAGGCCGTGCGTCGTGACGACCATTTGTTTGTCGGCTGCGTGCACGATCGCAAGATTGTGCTCGTGGGCAAAAACAAGCTCACTGCGATCGACCTGGAAAGTGGCAAGCCTGCCTGGAGCAAGTCGGTCGAGCTGCCTGAGGGGGCCATCACGTCGGGGCGGGGCTTTTTCCGGGACGGTTCGTACTTCGTTCCGACGACCGCATCGCAATTGGTACAAGTGGATGTGCGCGAGGGGCGGATTGCGGGTCAAATCGCAACCGATGGGGTGCTGGGTAATTTGATTTGCTACCGCGATCAAGTGCTTTCGCACGGTTCGCAGCACCTTGCCGCGTACTTCTCGATCCCCTCGCTGCGTGCCGAAGTGGCCAAGCGATTGGAAGCCAACCGGCAGGATCCCTGGGCCATGGCGCGACTCGCCGAGTTGCAGCTGCACGACGGGAAAAGCGATGAAGGTTTGGTGACGCTGCGAGAAGCACAGCGGCTCGACCCGCAAGACGACGCCATTCGCGTGTTGCTGGTTCGCACGCTGCTTGAGCTGTTGCGCACCGACTATGCCTCGCACCGCGAGTTGTCGAAAGAGTTGGAAGGGCTGATTGATCAGCCGGGGCAACGGGTGGAATTTCTGAGGGCGACGGCGGCGGGTTTGGAAAAGTTGGGCCGGCACGCGGAGGCCTTCGAAGCATTTCTGCGTCTGGTGATGCAGGATGCTCAATCCGAGTCCGAGCCGGGATTCACCGGCACACCGCGCGAGCCGGTCGCGAAGAACCTCACCGTGCGACACGACCGCTGGGTGTTTGCTCGCATGAACAGTCTGTACACGCAGGCCGGGGAAGCAGACCGCAAGGCGATGGACGCCACGATCGCCGGTCAATGGGAGCAAGCGAAGTCGCGTGACAGTGAAAAAGCGTTGAGGCGTTTCGTTCAGTACTTTGGCTTCCATGCGATTGGCGAGCAGGCTCGATTAACCTTGGCGAAGCGTTTGCTGCTGAATGACGAGTTGCTGGAAGCGGAGCAGATCCTGTCGCGGTTGGAGAGCAGCGCTGATCGGCAGTTGGCAGCGCAAGCCGTCGCCGATCTGGCGGCGTTGTTCGTGCGATCGAAGCATGCCGAGCTGGCAAGTCGCTATCTGAAGAAGCTGAAAGATGATTTTGCCGACGTGCAGCTGCCCGACGGGAAGTCGGGCTTGCAACACAGCGACGAGCAGTTTGCGGGGGATATGCAGGAGTTGTTGCGGGATCGAAGTTGGAACGAAGGTCGCGTCGAAGTGATTGAAAAGGCCGATGTTGCGGGCCGCTATCAGAACTACGCGTTTAATCAGACGGTCAATATCCTGGAGGCGAGCGGACCGGTCGCGGCGGGAACCAATGTCGTCGCCGACACGGCACGTTCGCAGGTCTTGAGCGTTCGAGATGGTCGAGGCCAGGAACTGGTTCAGGCGAATGTTGCCCGGAACGATGGACGCGGGGTCTTTTATTCGAATAGCGTGCCGGCGAATCAGGCACGGATCCACGGCCATTTTGTGTTGGCGCACATCGGGACGGAAGTGTTCGCGGTAAGCGGTCTGCGGAGCCTGAAGCGGGGTGGCGACGCCGTCTTGTGGCGTGAAGATTTGTCGCAGTTGGGCGAGTCGGAAAACGCCGGGATGCGGATGCAAACGCGGCAGATCAACAATCCGTGGGATGATCCGCGATACGTCCTGGCCGACAGCAGCGGCCGCTGGCTGGGGCAGATGGGCCCGCTCACGCGAAATGGCGTGACGTTTCAACGAGGTCGTGACGTGCATTGCGTTGATCCGCTGAGTGGCGATGCTCTGTGGGTACGCAACGATATCGATGCGGGCTCCGAGCTATTTGGTGATGACGAGATGCTGTTCGTTGTGGGGCCGACGAGTGAGGAAGCATTGGTACTCAGCACGCTGGATGGTTCCGAACTGGGACGACGCAAAGTGGTCAAGAGTGATGCGCGTTGGACGACGCGGGGTCGCAACGTGTTGACCTGGACGCAGGCCGACGGGCGGCTGAAATTGCGGCTGTTCGATGCCTGGACCGGCAGAGATCTGTTGGTGCGAGACTGCATGTTGGGATCGAAGGGGTGCCGCATCGCCAACGAAGAATTCGCCGTGCTGCAACCGGATGGAAACCTATTTATCGCGTCGCTGGACAGCGGTGAGTTGCGTGTGAGTTCCAACTTGGAGCCTTGCGCAAACTTGTCGCAACTGCGAGTGCTGCGTTCCCAACAGCAGTACCACGTGATTGCCAATTTGCCGCTGGCAAACCCGAAAACGAATGTTCAGCCGATTCAGCAGCCCGGTGCATCGATTTATCTGCAGCGCGCCCTGGTGTACGCCTTCGATCGGGTGTCGGGCAAAACAATGTGGCAGGTACCGGCAGTGATCGAGCAGTATTCGTTGACGCTTGACCAGCCCTCGGAACTGCCGGTGCTGACGTTCTTTCAGCAGCTGCGAGGCAACGCGCCGCAGACCGGACTGTTGTGCATCGACAAGCGAGACGGCCGGATCCTGTTCCAGAAAGGAGAGTTGCCCGGGCAACTTTACTCGCTCGATGTCGATGGCGATCTGCAGAACCAGACCGTGACCGTCTCGACACCGGTCAAAGCGTTCGAGCTGAAGTTTACGGAGGCCGAAGTGGCTCCCGAACCGCCGGCGCAAACGGGGTCGGCATCGACTGCGAGTATGGTCCGGCCGGGAGGGTTTCTGAATTCCATCACGCGGCTTGGCAGGAATTTGATCGGCGAGGCCGAGTCTGCGGGCGAGAAAAAGTCGGAGTCGGATAAGAAGCAGGCCGCAGAGAAGAAGGACGACGATCCTTTCGCTGACCCCTGATCGAAGTGGCCCGAAGCAAGTGCGCCCTGAGTCGAGGAGGTCGCGATCGACCGGCCTCATGTGGAAGGGGCTGGTGTGGAAGGGGCTCGAATCAACGGGGGCTCCAGTGCTGGGGGGGCTCGAGTGGCGAGGACCTCCTTGGGAAACTAGGCAAAAGTTCGGTTGCGAAGTATCTTTAGGGCTCGATTTGATCGGGCCATTTTGACAGGGAAGGATGAAGCTGATGACGAACCCGGGATCTGAGGAGGCGACCTCGACGAAGCTCGATTCGAATGCCGTGCAGCGGTTGCGTGCGGCACGCGAGAAGATTAACGAGCAATTGTCGCAAGTGATCGTTGGCCAGCACGGCGTGATCGAGGAACTGCTGATCTGCCTGTTCAGTCGAGGCCACTGCTTGCTCGAGGGTGTGCCGGGATTGGCCAAGACCTTGATGATCAGCACGCTGGCTCGCACCTTGAACTTGTCCTTTAGTCGTATTCAGTTCACGCCTGACTTGATGCCGGCGGACATTACGGGTACCGAGATTATTGAGGAAAACCGGACCACGGGCACGCGTGAGCGTCGCTTCCTGGAAGGCCCGGTCTTCTCGCATGTGATCCTCGCGGACGAAATCAACCGCACTCCGCCCAAGACCCAGGCTGCGCTGCTCGAGGCGATGCAGGAGCGGCAGGTGACGGTGGGACGTGTCCGTCATCCGCTTTCGGATCCGTTCTTCGTGCTGGCGACGCAAAATCCGATCGAGCAGGAAGGGACCTATCCGCTGCCTGAAGCGCAGCAGGACCGGTTCATGTTCAAGGTGTTCGTGAACTATCCGAGTTTTCAGGACGAGTTTGAGGTGGCACGGCGCACGACAGCGCTGGCGACCGACAACATCGTTCCCGTGCTGACCGGAGCTGAGATCCAGGAGCTGCAGCGGTTGGTTCGCGAGGTTCCGGTGACGGACCATGTGATCCGGTATGCTTTGACGTTGGTGCGTCAGACGCGAGTGGGTTTCCCGGGCTTGCCTGATTTCGTGACGGAGTTGGTGAGTTGGGGCGCGGGGCCGCGAGCCGTGCAATTCCTGATTCTGGGAGGGAAGGCACGCGCCTTGTTGCACGGCAGGACGCACGTATCGACGGAAGATATTCAGGCCCTGGCAAAGCCCGTGTTGCGACACCGGCTGGTGGTGAATTTTGCCGCCGAGAGTGAAGGAGTTACTTCGGATACGATCATCGATCGGTTGCTGGCCCTGACACCTACCAAGGAAGACGAGCTGACTCGTGACGCACGGTTCCAAAAGATTTTTGCATCCTGACGCGATCAAGCGCATCTCGCGACTGGAACTGCGGGCTCAGCACATCGTCGAAGGGTTTCTGTCGGGGATGCATCGCAGTCCGTATTTCGGACAGTCGGTGGAGTTCCTGCAGCATCGCGAGTACGTGACCGGAGACGACCTGCGCCATGTGGACTGGAAAGTCTGGGCGCGGCAGGATCGTTTGTACGTAAAGCAGTTCGAGGAAGAAACGAATCTGCGCTGTACGCTGCTGGTCGATATCTCGAACAGCATGCTGTATGGCAACGGTTCGATGACGAAATACGAATACGGCTGCACGGTAGCGGCCTGTCTTGCCTACCTGGTCTTGCGGCAGCAGGACGCCGTGGGCTGTGTCGCGTTCGACGACGACGTTCGTGCTCGCGTCCCCGTCCGCAGCAAACGCAATCACATTCTATCCGTGATCGAGACGCTGGACCTGAACCAGCCTCGCGATAAGACCGACATGTTTGGTGTGCTGCGGGGCGTGGCTGAGGCCTATCCGCGACGAGGCATGATGGTGCTGATCTCGGATCTGCTGACGCCGACGGCCGGATTGTTCCGGGGGTTGCGGATGCTTCGGCAGCGCGGTCACGACGTGCTGGTGCTGCAGATTCTCGACGACGACGAGTTGGATTTCCCCTTCGACGGGCCGACCCGCTTCGAAGGGTTGGAGACGCTCGACACGGTCAACTGCAATCCGCGTTCACTGCGCGAGGGATACCTGCAGGCCTTGCAGGCGTTTCTTGCGGAAGTGCGTCGCGAGTGTGCCCACCAGAGGATTCATTACGCGATGATGCGGACGCGCCAGCCGCTCGATGCCGCGTTGGCGACGTTCCTCAGTAGTCGGATGGGGCAGCGAAAGCCCGTCTAAGCCATGCAATTTGTTCATCAAGCGCTAACTTGGGGTTTCCTGCTGGCCATCGTGCCGCTGTTGATCCATTTGATCAACATCTTGCGCCACCGTCGCGTGCGTTGGGCGGCGATGGACTTCCTGATGCAGAGCTACCGCAAGCATCGAAAGTGGGTTTGGTTGCGGCAATTGCTGCTGCTGCTCATGCGAATGGCCGCCGTCGCGCTCGTGGTAGCCATGGTGGCCCAATGGGTAACGCGCGACCAGTGGCTCGACTTGTTCGGCGGCAAGTCCACGCATCATTTTGTGTTGGTTGACGATAGCCTGTCGATGTCGGAGCGCTCGGGTGCGGTGAGTGCGTCCGATGTGGCGAGGCAGGTGATCTCCCGCATCGCGCAGCGGGCCGCGAACGCTGAGACGCCGCAGAAGTTGACGTTACTGCGGTTCTCTTCGTGCCAAGGCGGCTCCGTCGCACCCCAAGTGACGCCAGGACAGGTTACCGCTGCGGGGCAGGTTACCGCTGCAGGGCAGGTTCCCGCTGCAGGGCAGGGCACCACTGCGGGACAGGCAGCGTCCGCGGGAACGCTAACGGCGACGTTAGAGCAGATTGCCGATTTCAATGCGGAGTATGTCGACAAGGATTTCGACGCCAAGCTGGAGGAGCGTCGAGCGACCCTGGATGCGACGCAATTGGCCGTGGGGCCGGGGCCTGCCGTTGCACTCTTGAAACAGGTGATCCAAAAAAATCCTGACGACGAAATCGTCGTGCATGTGATCTCGGATTTCCGCGAGATTGATTGGGAGAACCCGGTTGCGATCCGCGACACCTTGGTTGATCTGCAGCGGGCCGGCGCGGAATTGCATTTTGTGTCGTGTGTGTCCGCGGCCCAGCCGAATCTGGCTGTGACCAAGATTGAGCCCAGCGATGATACGCGGGCGGCCGGCGTGCCGCTGTTTTGCAATGTGGAGATCAAGAACTTCGGCGCCACGGCGGCTCGTCGAGTGCAGTTGAAAGTCCGTTCGTATTTCTACGATCCCGAGCAGATCGCGACGGGAGAAGTGGACCGGGCGGTGGGGGAAGCGGAGGATCTGCCGGCTGCGATCATCGACGAGATTCCTGCAGGCAAGACCGAAACGCGGCGCGTCGCCGTATTCTTCCCGAAGCCGGGGAAGCATGTGGTTGAGGCCAGCTTGGTCGATGACGCACTCAATGGCGACAACCGGCGATGGTGTGTGGTGGATGTACCCGAAGGCGTTCCGGTGCTGGTGGTGGATGGGTCACCCCAGCAGAAGCACGCCTATTATCTCGAGTCGGCATTTCGACCGGGCCCGCGTGCAAATACCGGCATTCTGCCGTCTGTGAAGCGACCGGAATTCCTCCGCGATTCCAGCCCGAAGGAACTCGCCGGTTTTCAAGTCGTGTATTTGCTCGACGTGCAGCGACTCGACGATCGGGCGATTGAGAATCTCGAGGCCTACGTGCGCGAAGGCGGCGGGCTGGCGATCTTTGTCGGGGATAATGTGGTGCCGGCCGCTTACAACGACAAGTTGTACAAGGGCGGTGCGGGACTGTTGCCCCTGCCGTTCGATCGGCAGGACGTCCTGCCGGAGAGGAACGAGGAGACGAGCGACATTGAGGTCGGCGATCATCCGGTATTTCGAGCGTTCCTGGGAGAAAATAATCCATTCATTCGACTGGTCAGTATTTCGAAATACATCCGGCCGCGACCGGAGTGGGCGCCACCCGTTGATTCCACCGTGAAGGTGATTGCCAAGCTTCGCAATCGGCAACCGCTGGCAGTGGAGCAACGATTTGGCGAGGGGCGGGTTGTCGTTTTCTTGACTTCGTTGGCCCCGGAGTCGCTCGATGCGGGTTGGAATAACTGGGCTCAAGACCCGAGTTTCATCGTTACGCAGCTGAAGTTGCAGGCCTATTTGGCGTCGGGCCAAGTGCGATTCGAGCAGCGAATGGTTGGGGAGCCGATCACGGTCGATTTGTCGGCGACTCGCTATCAACCCGACATGAAATTGGTGGTGCCCGGTTCGAAGTTGGGCACGCGCGTGGTGTTGGAGCAGCGTGCCGAAAAGCAGGGCGAGCGATTGCGGTTCACGATCGGCGGTGATGCAGATCGCATTGATGCGACGGCACGCAGTGGAATCTATGAGGTTTGGCCAGAGACCGTGGCCGGCGCGTATGAAGCCGACCGTTACGCTCTGAATGTGAATCCGGCGGAGAGTGCTCTGGCGGTTTCGGCTTCGGACGAGCTGCTCAAGCGGCTCGGTCCCGCCAACATTCAATACCATCGTGCCGACGAATACGATTGGGAACTGGGCGACCACGGCGGGATCAATCGGAGCTTGCTATTAATGCTGTTGTTGGTGGTCCTGTTGTTAGCCGAGCAATTGCTGGCGTACTACGCGAGCTATCACCTGCCGGCGCCGATTCCGGTGCGGGGAGGTGCGCGATGATGTTCGCCGATTTGTTCGCAGACGCATCCACCAGCACGTACCATCAGTTCGTTCGTCTGCAGACGATGAGCGAATGGTGGCACTGGTTGCTGCTGGTGGCGGTGGTCGTTGGCGTGATTAGTTACGTCGTGCGAGTTTACCGTCGCGATACGGTGGAACTGTCGCGAGGCCTCGCCCTCGTACTGCTCGCGTTGCGCATTTCGGTCTTCCTGGGTGTGCTGTTTTATTTCATGGATTTAGAACGGCGGACGGAACGCCGGTTGGTGAAGAATTCGCGAGCCATTCTATTGGTCGACACCAGTCAAAGCATGTCGATCGTCGATCCCGAATCGCGGGGAACGAATGCGAATCGCCTGGAAGCGATTGTGCGCGAACTGGGTGCCGGGAATTTGCTGAACGATCTGCGGAAGTTGCACGACGTCATTGTCTATCGTTTCGATCAAACACCGCGGCCGACGGAAATCGGGACGTTCGCGCGAACCACGAAGAATGCCGAACCGGAACTGGCGGGAGAAGATCCCGAGCGACAGCGATCGCAGGCAAGGATTGCGCTGGCCGTAGCAGTCGTGCTTCTGTTGGGCGCGGCCGTTTGTGCGGTAAAGGCGATGTTGTCCCGGCCCTCCGCATCGTCACAGGCAGTGAAGAGCGATGCGACTTCCTGGTCCGGCTTGGTCGCTGCCGTGTTGCTGATTTCGGGACTTGTCGTGCTGGCAGTGGCTTCGCTACGCAGTCCGAATTTTGACCTCCGGATGACGTTGGGGTTGAAAGAATTGGGCGAGATTGCGGAATCCGAGAAGGGGCATGAGGCGATTGCCGAAGCGACCGAATTGCCCGCGGATCATTGGAAGAAAGAACTGGTGCCTCGCGGCATCGAGACCCGCATTGGTGACGTCATCGAGTATGTGGTGAGTCGAGAGCGGGGCGGGGCAGTTGCCGGAATCGTGCTATTCACGGACGGGGGGCAAAATGCGGGACAGTCGCCGGCGTTGGCCATTGCCGCCGCTCGCGATGCGGGCATTCCGATCCACGTGGTTGGGTTAGGTTCCGATACGCGTCCCACGAATGTCCGTGTGGTCGACATTGAAGTACCGGAGCGGGTTTATCCGGGCGACCGATTTACCCTCACCGGCTTGATCCAGTCGTTCGGACTAGCGGGACGAGCTGCGGATGTGGAATTGCGGTCGATCGCCGGCACGAATGGCAATTGGCCGGGCGCTGCGGATGAGAAGCGGCGGATCCGCTTGCCGGCCGACGGCGAAGTGTTGCCGATCAAGTTCGAGTTAACGCCCGAGGAACCCGGCACGCGTTCCTATCAGGTGCGGATCACGATGCCGGAACCCGATCAGGATGAAAAGGACAACATGCGCGTGGCGAGTGTGCAGGTTGTCGACCGCAAGACGAAGGTCCTGCTGTTCGCGGGCGGCCCTTCCCGCGATTTCCAATTCCTCCGCAACATGCTGTATCGCGACCGCGATACGTCGGTGGACGTGCTGTTGCAAACGGGGCAGCCCGGTATTTCCCAGGAAGCAAATGAGATACTGTTCGAGTTCCCTTCGACCTCGGAAGAGCTCTTCTCTTACGATTGCATCGTTGCGTTTGATCCGGATTGGGAATCGCTGTCATCCGAGCAGGTGAAGCTGCTTGAGCGTTGGGTCGGGGAGGAGGCAGGCGGTTTGATCGTGTTGGCGGGGCCGGTTCATACGCCCCGATGGAGCAGCAAGCGGACGGGCGATCCTGCGATCGATACGGTTAAGGCCCTGTATCCGGTGGTGTTCTATTACCAAGGGGCCGCGACGCTTAGCCTCGGACGGTTTGGTGGCGACAAGGCGTGGCCGCTGAAATTCACCCCCGACGGAATCAATGCCGAGTTCCTCTGGTTGGCGGACGACGCGACATCGAGCGAATCGACTTGGAAATCGTTTGAAGGCGTGTACGGTTTTTACGCGGTGAAAGATCCCAAGCCGGGTGCTCGCGTTTACGCGCTGTTCTCGGATCCTGACACCGAGATCGACAACCAGCTGCCGATCTATCTGGCCGGACATTTTTACGGTGCGGGACGCGTGTTCTTTCAAGCCAGCGGCGAAATGTGGCGAGTTCGTTCGGTGGATGATGCGTACTTTGATACGTTCTACACCAAGTTGATTCGTTGGTCGTCTCAAGGCCGACTGCTGCGTGATTCGAAGCTCGGCGTTCTGCTGGTCGATCGCGATCGTTGTTTGATTGGCGAGCATGTTGCGGTGCGTGCCATTTTGCAGGACCCGCAACGGAGGCCGTTAATTGCCGAGCAAGTGAACGGGGTGATCGTGGCTCCTGATGGAACGCGGTCGCCCATCGACCTGCGACCGATCAAGGACTCCACACGGGACGGCATGTTTGGCGGGCAGTTCACGGCGCAGCTGGAGGGGGACTATTTCGTAGAGCTGGTGCCACCCGGTAGCGACGCGTCCGACGTATTGCGCCGCGAGGTTCGAGTGCGGGTTCCGGCGCTGGAAATCGAAAAGGCCGAACGCAACGACGCGCTGCTGAATGAGATCGCTCAGCAATCCAAAGGCACGTATTACCTTGGATTGCCGGCCGCCCTGGCAAGCACAGGCAAGTCGCTGGTCGATGTGCTGGAGCCTCAGGAACAGGTAACGTTTTTACCTGGAAGTCCGGATAAGAGCTTTGAGCGGGTCTTGATGGGCTGGTTAATGGGGATTCTTTGCGGACTTCTCTGCCTCGAGTGGCTAATTCGTCGGCTAAGCAGGCTGGCGTAGCGCAAACTTGGGGAGGAACGCGGCTAGGGACGGGATGGGGACGGCAAGGGAGTTATCGGAATACGGCTTGCGGAATATTGGACCGTACCATTTCCCAACGCCTATAATCGGGCTGGCGTTCGTCGGTTACGGTGCGGACGAAAACCGGTGGAGTTTGAGGTCGCAGGCGAATCGCGAACCGACGTGTGAGTGAGAAGCAGCAACCGGAACGACGCTGAGGAGAGGGCGACGTAGGGATATGGCGAGTGTAACGCGGCAAATTCCAGTTCCCGCGCATGTGAAATCGGTCCTCGCAGGGTTGCGATGGCGGATTCGCTGCTATCTGTTGGTGGAGGGGATCGCGCTGGCCGCGTGCTGGCTTTGCAGCACGTTCTGGGCGTCGTTTGCCTGCGACTATCTTCCGATCCTGGTGGGAGCAAGCGAACTGCCGCAAGGCGTTCGCGGTTTGATTCTCGCCGCGGTCATGCTGGTCTGCGGCGTGATTGTTTATCGATGGGTAGTGCGGCGTCTTGCCGTACCGATGTCGGATCGCAGTCTGGCCATTCTGCTGGAGCGTCGGTTTGCGCAATTCCGCGATGCGTTGGTGACGACGGTGGAGCTCTTGGGACGTCCTCTGGATGTTCCGGTGAGCAACGACATGTTGGCGCTGACGAGTCGGGATGCGGAGCACGGGATCGGCGAGGTGCGACTCCGCGACGTTTTCAATTTCCGACCGCTGTTTTCCAAACTTGCTGCTGCCGCCTTGTTGGGGGGCAGCCTGGGGTTGTTCTACTTCGCCAGTCCCGGCACCTTCTCGCTGGCTGCCAATCGCTTGCTGTTGCTGGATAGTTCGCCTTGGCCTCGTAGCGCCCGCATCGAAATGGTCGGTGTAGAGGTGATTCGCCAAACCGTATCGACGACCTCGCTGAATCCGATCATGCAATTCAGCAAGGGGCGATTGAAGGTGGCGAAAGGCACCAGCTTGAATCTCAAAGTGCGAGCCGATGCGCTGGCAGCGGTGGTTCCCGATTCGTGTACGATTCAGTACCGCACTGCACAGGGCGAATCGGGACGCGTCACGATGAAGCGGGTCGGGCAAGTGCGGACCGAACAGGTCGGTGATGAAAAAATCAGCGTGCAGAACTACACGTTTGACGGTAAGCCGTTCAAGGGCGTGCTAACCGATTTTGAGTTCGACGTAATTGGTTATGACCACCGCCTAAGCGGCTTCCACATCGATGTGGTGGAGAGTCCGGCGCTGAGCGAAATCGTGCTCGACTGCAAATTGCCCGACTATATCGTGGACGACCCCGTGCTGGCGTATCGTCAGATTCCCTATCTGCCATCAGGCACGCAGGTCCCACTGGGGGCCGAGGTAACCGTAAAAGCCAGCGCCACCAAACCGTTGCAGCAGGTCCTCGTGCACTTTCCCGAATCGAAGGAAAACAAGACGATTGAAGGCCCGTTTGGCGACGATGGGCAGTCGGTCAAATTGCCGCTTGATCGTCTACAAGCCAACACGACGGTGGAACTGACATTGATCGACACCGATCAAGTTGCGACCGAGCGTCCGGTGCGGGTCGCGATTGCGGTGGTGCCTGATGAGTCGCCTCGCGTGGATGTGAGGTTGCGCGGGATCGGGACGGCCGTCACGCCCGATGTTTCGCTACCGATGCAGGGGAAGATTACGGACGACTATGGCGTTGCCCGGGCGTGGATCGACCTGCAAGTCAATGATCGGGAACCGCTCGTGAGCCCGGTCTCCGTCGGCAGCGGGGGCGCAGTGGAGTCGGTGTTCGATTTTCGACGCTTCCGCCAGTCCGAGGGCGGATTCGAACTCAAGCCCACCGATAAGCTCTCCTTGCGACTCGATGCCGAAGATCGGTTCAGCCTCGGAGCAGGTCCGAATCGCGGGTCGGGGGATCAATACCAGTTGAACGTGGTGACGCCGTCGGAGTTGATGGCGATGCTCGAAGCTCGTGAACTCGCACTGCGTCGGCGGTTCGAGCAGACGATCGAAGAAATGACGGAGATGCGCGACACCCTGTTGCGTGTCAAAGTCGAGACGCTCGATGGCACCAATCCCGCTCGCGATCCCGAGGACAAGGATCCAACCGATGCCAAACTGGATCCGCAAGCCGAACTGGAGCGCGCCCGTTCGCTGCGAATGCTGCGATTGCAAAAATCAACTCAGCAAAATCAAAAGTCATCGCAGGAAGTGCTCGGCGTATCGGTTTCTTTCGGCGAGATCCGCGAAGAGATGATCAACAATCGGTTGGAGGCGACCGATCGCATCGAGCAACTCCGCGACAAGATCATTGAGCCGCTGCGGGCCCTGGTCGATGCCGATTTCGCCAAGTTGCAAGAGCGGTTGCAGGCCTTGGAATCGCTGCCGCTCCAGGCTTCCAGTGTCGGAGAGGTCGATCAGGCCGTCCAAGGTACCGATGCGTTGTTGGCCAAGCTGAATGATATACTGCAAAACATGCTTGATATCGAAACCTACAACGAACTGCTCGATATCGTCCGCGGCATGATCAAGGAACAGGACGACCTGATCAAGAAAACCAAAGATCAACGCAAGAAACAGTTGATCGAATTGACCAAGTAGCAGCGCTCAGTGAATCAGAACGATTGAGGAGACTAGCCCATGTCGCAACGATCGAACCGCGTGAGTTGGGAACGGCTGCGAGCATTCCGATGCGTTGCTGTGTGCGCGGGTCTGCTGACGGCATGGGCGGTGGTGCCGCTCCAAGCTCAACAAGACGGCAAGCCCCCACTTGGTGATTCTAAGCCGGCGGTCGAATCCAAGCCGGCGGCAGATAAGCCTGCAGCGCAAGAGGCCACACCGAAGGATGGCGACGGTTTGGACGATCTCACCGATCGGCAGGGACGCCTGAGCGATCGGTATGCGAGGCTCGAAGATCTGATTGCACGCATGGCGGCTTTCGAATCGTCGTCGAATCCCAAGCGGGCACAACTCCTGCGCCAGGCTCTGCAGCAGTCGAAAGACCGGCTGACGCTCAGTCAAATGAACAGCATCGTCAAGTTGCTTAACCAGAATGTGCTCGATCGGGCCATCCAGGGTCAAGGCAGCGCTCGAGGCGACCTGCAGGGGCTGCTCGAGTTGTTGCAAACCGAGAACCGGGCCGATCGCTTGAAAAGCGAGCAGCAACGGATCAAGGAGTACATCAAAGAAATCGAGCGACTCCAACGCCAGGAGCGATCATTGCAGGGACAGACCGAATCCGGTAACGACCAGAAGCAACTGACCGAAGAACAGGCTCGCATTGCCGAAAAGACGGG
>JBJOLO010000760.1:0-9514 GCA_046045565.1 Planctomycetota bacterium
TTCCTCCGCGAGCCCACTTCAAGGACGAGTCGAGAGTAAGGGTGAGTCGGGAATAACGTCCGCGAGGGCCTAATCGGGCGTCTGTCGATCGAGTTCCAAATCGATTTCGGCAGAGGCCTTCGCCAACGCCGCACGGACCTCGTCTTCGCAACAGCCGGTGGCGAACACGGTGCAGATCGGTTCTTGCGGTTCGAAGATGGACTCGGCTTTCGGAATATCCGCCAGGGGTGGAAACCAGGTCGGTTCGCCGGGCCGTTCTGCGGTCTGATCGCAGTGTGGATTGCAGGGCGACGTGCCGGGGGAAGGCTCGGCCGCTTCCCGGGTTCGCTGCCACCAAGCCTGCGAAAGCTTCGCCCCGACGCGAACGGTTCGCGTTGCATAAACAATCCGTTTTCCATGCAACCTGTGAGTCGCCCCCGCGTGTGGTGATTCGATCTTCCGGCAAGGCGAATCGATCGCACCAACTTGCCGTTTGTCCCCCGCTTCCTCCCTCGGTTCGCCAAGCTGTGGCTGCTGGGGTCCTGTTCCGGCTGCGGGCAGATGGAGTCTGCGACCGGGCTCGCAGGCGTCACGGTGGAGGCCGACAAGCGAGCACTCGGTAGCCCGCTCGATGAGTTCCATGGAAGCCGTGTATCGCGGATTCACTTCGATCACATACAGTCCGGCTTCGGTGTGCACGGCATCGACTCCGAAAAGCCCTCGCAGACCGAGCGTGCCGTGCAGGCACTTCCCGATGCGGATCCATTCCTGTTGCTCGGACTCGCCTAAGGGCAACGGACCGAGGGAGCCTGAATACTGGAATCCACGGGCGCCATTTCCCTGATCGCCGATTTCCTGTTTGGTGACGCCGAGCAGGTGAACGGTTTGGTCGTCAGCCACCCAGGCGCCGCTCAATGAGCGGCCAGCAACGTATTCCTGCAAATATTCCTTCTCGGGATCGAGCGGATCGCCCGGATTCCAGAACATGATGCCGCGTCCACCGCCGGAACGTCGAGGTTTCCTGAGCCAGCGCGACGCTGACCGGTCGGTTGCCTGCGAAGCGATGCGCGGGAAACGAAGCCCTTCGCGGTGGAACGCCGCCGATAGCAGTTGAGGATCGCGTACGACCCGGACGACTTCCGCGCGGGTTCCCCAGAGCGTTGCCAATTTCGCCCAGGACTCGATCAGGTCCGGATGGTTTTCAAGTCCCCCGACGTACATCCAAGGGGTGCCGGGCGTCTGGCGAAGGGCGCGGGTGAGCGGTACGTCGATTGCGGCGAACGTGGCGGCGCACACCGTGTTGGGAGCGGCATCGCGATCGGCGAACAGGTCGAAGGCGATCACCTGCATTCCGGCTCGGCGAGCCGACATCGCGGCAGCGCGGGTGCTGGCTCCGACAAGGGCAAGGTGTGAGGTGGACAGAACGCAGTTCTCCGCGGGCGAGTTTGCCGACTTTAACCCCTGTGTTCCCGTTTGCCAACTGGTTCTGCCATGGGTGGTTGCGAAGAATAAGGGCGGTTGCATTTGGGCGGGACTTTGATAAGTTCTCGACGTGTCGAAAGATGTTTCCAAGCAATCACGGGGAGAAATACGCGATGTCGATGTTTATCGGTGAGGCCCTGGCAGGGGAAGGGAATGAAATTGCTCACATTGACCTGCTGATTGGCAGCAAGGATGGCCCGGTCGGCCATGCGTTTGCCAACGCTTTGGCTCGTCAGAGCAGCGGTCACAGCAATCTGCTGGCGGTGCTCACCCCGAACCTGGCTGTGAAGCCGGCGACGGTCATGATCACCAAGGTGACGATCAAGGGTGCCGTTCAGGCTGTTCAGATGTTCGGCCCGGCTCAAGCCGCGGTTTCCAAGGCGGTTGCCGACAGCGTCGCCGAAGGCGTGATTCCCAAGAGCCAAGCAGAGGATCTGGTCATCGTTTGCGGCGTGTTCATCCACTGGCAGGCCAAGGACGACAAGAAGATCTATGAGTACAACTACACGGCCACGAAGGACGCCATCAAGAACGCGATGACGGGCAAGCCGACCGCTGATGAGATGATTCAGCGCAAGGATTCGGTGAAGCATCCGTTCCAAGGCTTCTAAGTCGCGCACGGGACGAAGTGAAACGATGAAGGGGCTCCAGTTTTGGGGCCCCCAGTCGTTTAAGCCTGTGCGTTTCGCACGATCTTCGCGGGCGCGTCTTGGCTTGCGATGTTGGTGATTGCGGACGGTTTGCGAACCGGGAATGGAGTTGCTTATGACGATGCCCAAGATTCTGCTGCAGCTTGATCCGGACCGGCATGCCAGTGTGTTTGATGCCGTGGTGGCGGTCGATGCGGGGGTAGATCATCTGCTGCAGTATGCCGGCGTGGAACCGAAAGCGGTTCGCGGTTTGATCCATGGCGCGATGTTTACGCGCGGGCCGCAGAACTTGCAGAACACGGCGGTATTCATCGGCGGCTCGGATGTGGCATCGGGCGAACGATTGCTCGAGGAAGTACTGAAGTGCTTTTTCGCATCGCTGCGCGTCTCCGTCATGTTGGACGCGAACGGTGCCAACACCACGGCAGCTGCGGCCGTCTTGGCGGCTGCGACCTGCGTGCCGTTATCGGGAAGTCGAGCAACGGTGCTCGCCGGCACCGGGCCCGTCGGACAGCGAGCCGCTCGGCTGCTTGCCGGTCAGGGAGCCAGCGTGCGTTTGGCTTCGCGATCGCTCGAACGCTCCAAGGCGGTGTGTGAGGCATTGCAGAAGCGTGATCCGGCTGCCTCGATTCAGGCCGTTTGCACGTCCACGGCCGAAGAGACCGCCGCGGCCATCGCCGATGCCCAGATCGTGATCGCTGCCGGAGCCGCAGGGGTGGAACTGCTCTCCGCCGATGTGCGTCGATCGGCGAAATCGTTGAAGGTGGTCATCGATCTGAACGCTGTCCCGCCTGCCGGTATCGCCGGTGTCGAGGTGATGGACAAGGGCAAGGAGCGAGACGGTGTACTCTGCTTTGGAGCCATCGGCGTGGGCGGCACAAAGATGAAGATTCATCGTGCTGCGCTGCGAAAGCTTTTTCAGGCCAATGATCAGGTGCTCGACGCGGAAGAAGTGTTTGCGATCGGACGCGACTTGTCCTAGTCGCCGCGAAAGCTCGCCGCAACGCTGGGGCCTTCGAAAACGTAACGTCCCTCGAACACGTAACGGCCTTGCTACGCAACGGGCCCTCGAATACGCGAGCCCCGCATGGCGTGCGGTGCTCCGGTGGGACTTCGCAATCCACCTGCGACGATCCGGCTATTCTTTCGGCTCGGGATTGGAATCCGGTTTGGAATCCGTTGCGGGCGCGACAGGTTTTTTGTGGAGCAGCATTGCTTCGGGCAGCTCCTGCTTGGGAAGACCCGGCCCCTCGATCGAAACCAGCAGCGATTCGCTGCCTTGAGCTTCGAAGAATCGAATTTCGATCGGGTGGATTCCGGCTTTCATGCGGACCAAGCCGGCGGCTTCACGCGCTCCATGCAGGCCGTTGTTTTCGACAACCAGCCGGTTGCCGAGACGGAGTTGGCTGCCATCGTCGGACTTGGTGAAGAATGCATACAGTCCATCTGCGGGCAGTTTCACGAACCCGGTGAACACCAGTCCGAAATTGTCCTGTCCGGAGCCGTAGGCCGACAGGTCGATTTTTTTCGCGACGCCTTTCGCAGCAGGGGTCAACGTCTCGAACTCCGGTAGCGAAGTCCAACTGCCCTGGTAGGCGGCGAATTCGATGCCCGCCTCGAAATCCTCGTCATTCAGCGGCTGCATCAGCGGCAGTGGATTCAGCGTAATGTTCACGGTGCGGACTTCAGCGTCGCGTGCGACTTCCAGTTCGACTTGATCACCCGCCTTCCGGCCGATCAGCGATGTATAGAATTCGGTGCCTTGCGAGACTTGGAACGGGCCGACACGACGAATCACGTCGCCCGGTTTGATCGCAACGGTTTCGGCGGGCGAGCCGGCTACGACGGAGCGAACCCGCGCGTCGCTGGTCAGCATCTCCACTTCCAGGCCCAACTGGAAATCGCCGCGTTCCTCCACCGCCACCATGCTCGGAAACATTTGACGCACTCGATCGACCGCAATCGCGAAGCCGATGTTATCGGCGTTCAGGTTTTTGGACGTAATCATGCCGATCTGCTGACCGACGGCATTTACGAGCGGTCCGCCCGAATTGCCGCCGTTGATCGCCGCCGTCGTCTGGACCATCCACGGCAGGAATGCGTCGGCCGTCGACACGGCGCGGCCGAGTCCGCTGATGATTCCGGTGGAGACCGACTGCACGAGGCCGTCGGGGTTTCCGATCACCAAGGTGGGTTCGCCCAGCATCAAGTCATGGCTGCGCCCCAACGGCAAGGTTGGCAGCGGCGACTCGACGTTGACTTTGATCAGCGCGAGGTCCTCGGGCGGAAACGCGCTCACAACCTGATACGGGAGCACCCGGCCGTCCGCCAGAATCGCTTCGCCACGGACGAAGGCCCGGACCACGTGGTAGTTGGTGAGGATGAATCCTGCGGGATGGATAATCGAACCGCTCCCCGCCGCGATCCGGAACTGTCCGGGCTTTTCATCGGGAACGATGTTTCGGATCGAAACCACGGCCGGCAGGCAGCGTTCGATCAATCGCACGGTCTCGGTGCGGCGCGCCGGATCGTTGGGAAGTTCCAGCGCGCGAGGCTGGTCCTGTGCGATCGCGATCCCCGCCAGCGAGAGCATGGCAAGTGGGAGAGCAAAGCTAAAGAATTGGACGACTTGTCGAGACACGAACGGCGATGACCCACCGCATGCTGCGTTTACGGGCGTTTGTTCGAGTCGGTTTTTTGATTGCATGAGGCGAGTCCCTCCCAAGAAAACTCATATTGCCAACGGATCGTCGTCGCGCTTGTCGGGGTGATGGTGCGGGGCACGATGGCGATCAGCGAGTCGTTCTCGCGTCGTTCACAGTGTGCATTCTCGTCGCTGATGCGAAGAACGCAAGAATCGATACCGGAAAGGCCGCTTTGCTTGGGGGGCTGACCGGCTGCGAGCAGGTCGGGTGGGGCGGAAGCGACGTGCCACACCATCGGCGATCGGCTTGCAGAGGGTGCGGGTGCCGAAACGGCAGTTGCCGAGATAGCGGGCTGCTCGGGATACGGGGAATCCTGAGCGGGAGGCCAGGCAAAACGATAGGTGTTGCCGAGCTTTTGCGGAGGCTCGCGTAAGCGGCAGGCGATGTCGAATCGCAGGCTTCGCGTAGCCGCGTTGGTTTCGATGCTCGCCGACCAATAGCTCTTGCCCGCCATGCCGACGAGCAGTGCGACTTGGCGATCGTTTTGCCATTCGAGGCTTAGTTCTTGAAAGGGCGGCGAATCGGGCCAGGCGATCGCGTCGCTGGATTCAATCGACTCGAGCCATGGCACGGGACCGGCGGGCGTCACCAGGGCGATCTCGTGACGATACCGGTCCTGCTGCCGATGAAAGGTCAAGGCCAAGCCGTATCCATCG
This sequence comes from Planctomycetota bacterium, assembly GCA_046045565.1. GTDB lineage: Bacteria > Planctomycetota > Planctomycetia > Pirellulales > Pirellulaceae > VGZA01. The sequence continues at coordinate 5,473 of JBJOLO010000760.1, forward strand.
GCGTCGATTACTTGCAATCCCTGTCGATCGCGGGGCGGAGCACTCACGGCGACTCCGGCACTTGTTGTTGAACACGCCAACGCAGGTAGGCGTCGAGGAATCCGCCGATATCGCCATCCAGGACTTGGTGGAAGCTTGTCGAGCCAAATCCGGTGCGGCCGTCCTTCACGCGTTGGTCGGGATGGAGAAAGTAGCTGCGAATCTGCGAGCCGAAGCTGACCTTGGCCAGCGATTTGTACTTCGCAGCCTGTTCGGCCTCGCGTTTTTCCTCTTCCAGTCGCGCAAGTCTCGACCGCAGCATTTTGTAAGCGGTGGCTCGATTCTTGTGCTGACTGCGCTCGTTCTGGCACTGCACCACGGTGTTGGTCGGCAAGTGCGTCAAGCGGATCGCGCTGCTCGTTTTATTGACGTGCTGCCCGCCCGCTCCGCTCGCACGGAACACGTCCTCGCGGACATCGTCCTTTGAGATCTCGATCTCCACCTCGTCGCTGATTTCGGGCGCGACATCTACGGCGGCGAAACTGGTTTGCCGCTTCCCTTCCGCGTTAAAAGGGCTGATGCGGACCAAGCGATGGATGCCGGTCTCCCCTTTCAGATAACCGTAAGCCATCGGACCGCGGATCGCGACGGTCGCGCTCTGAATGCCCGCGATGTCGTCCGGGGCGCGATCGAGCACTTCGACACTGTAGTCGTTCTTCTGCGCCCATTGCGTGTACATGCGCAGCAGCATTTCGGCCCAGTCGTTCGCGTCGGTTCCACCATCACGCGCGAAGATGCTAACGAGCGCCCCTGCCTGATCGTGCGGACCGTTCAGCAGTGATTTCAATTCAATGTCGTCGACCGCCTTTTCAAGTCGGGCGATCTCGCGACGCACTTCCGGTTCGAACGAGGGGTCTTCGTCGGCCAATTCCAACATGGCCGTCAGATCGCCGGTGGCTGTTTCCGATTCTTCCAGCGGCTTGACGATTCCTTTCACCGCCTTGAGCTCGGCGACAACCTGTTGAGCACGCTCCTGGTTGTCCCAGAAGCCTGCGGCGGACATCTGCGTTTCGATTTCCTGGATTCGGGTCTTCTTGGTAGCGACGTCAAAGACTGTCCCTCAGTTGTACCAAGCGACGTTGCAGTGCTTCCGACCGATTGACCAATTCCGAATCCATTGCCATCCTCTCGTTAAGGCCTGTCATCAGGCCGATTGAGTTCAGGTCTCGTAGCACCGCGACCTTAAGATCCTACCGGCAACATCGCGACCGTCCATTTCGTGTTACGATTATATGCCTGGGACGGTAAAACGGGGAAGCGGAGGCTGCTCACGGCAGCGGAGACTGACGGAGACGGATTGCCGGAACTACCAGGCAATGCGGGCACGGTGGGCACTGCGGGCACGGCGGGCGCTGTGGGCACTGCAGGCCGTTTGATTCAAGTGAGTAACGAAGATGGCGAGGGTCGTGTTAGCCATGTCGGGAGGCGTCGACAGCAGCGTCGCTGCGCACCTGCTGCAAGAGCAGGGCCACGATCTGGTGGGCGTGTTCATGCGGCATGGCGAAGAGTCGGTCGCGGCCTGTGCCCTGGATGGCCGTACGGAAGCTTCACCCCTGCTGCCGATCTTTCAGGAACGTGCCGATCATAAGCAGGGTTGTTGCAGCGCCTCCGACGCCGAGGACGCCCGCCGAGTTGCAGCCTCGATGCGGATTCCGTTTTATGCCCTCAATCTGCAAGCGGAATTCCGACAGATCATCGACTACTTCGTCGACGAATACAGTGTCGGGCGGACTCCCAATCCCTGCGTGGTTTGCAATCACTGGATCAAGTTCGGGAAACTCTTCGACTACGCGGCAAGCGTCGGTGCCGAGTACGTTGCCACGGGGCACTATGCGCGGCTCACGCCCACAGCCGACGGTACCCCTGCGCTGCGTCGCGGCGTGGATTCGGGCAAAGACCAGTCTTATGTCTTGTTCGGTATTCCGGCGGAGTTGCTGCCGCGGATGATGTTGCCGGTGGGCGAGTATCGCAAAGCGGAGATCCGTGCTTTGGCAGGCAAACTGGGGTTGCGCGTCGCCGATAAACGCGACAGCCAGGAGATCTGCTTCGTGACGTCCGGAAAGCACGACGAGTTCGTCCGGGCGCGCCGCGAGGCGGACCTATCGGGGGAGATTGTCACCACCGACGGACGCGTCGTCGGCCGCCATCCGGGAATCGAACGCTTCACCATCGGCCAGCGCAAAGGACTTGGTGTGGCGATGGGCGAACCGTATTTTGTCGTGCGAATCGAACCGAAGACGTGTCGCGTGGTCATCGGCCGGTCCGAGGATCTGGCATGTCGCGAGCTGACGGCGTCGCGTTGCAACTGGCTGACCGACGTGGGATCGGAGCCAGTCGAATGTCATGCAAAAATCCGATATAACTCGCCGCCCGTGCCTGCCGTTGCCGAACTTCAAGGGACGGATCGTCTTCGCGTGACGTTCGATGAGCCCCGGTATGGCGTGGCGCCGGGGCAGGCGGTCGTACTGTACGACGGCGATCGGGTGCTCGGGGGTGGTTGGATCGATTCACCGCCATCGTAGAAGTCGTGCTTACCCCCTGCTTCGTGCCCGTCGCCGGCGTATAGCCAGCGACGGCATGGCAGGCGTAGAGCCGCGGAACGCCGGCAACGCTGCAGCCAAAACTCGGCACGGCTACTTTCTTGGCCTCCGGCTCGTGATATCATCTAGCGACGGCATCCAGGTTTCTATTCCCGAGTCGCTCAGGAGTATTGGCGATGTTCCATGCGATCTACGCAATTTCAGGGGTTTCCTCGCGATGGGCGTTGGACGCCGCGGCGGTGGGGCAATGGGAGGAAAGTGGTTTCTTTGTCCTGTTGCTAACCGGCTTTGCCGTGATCGCCGGTTTCTTTGCGCTGATCATGCTGATCGCGCTTGCCGCGTATGGCAAGCTGTGGTTTCAAGCGTACATGTCCGGAGCCGATGTCCGGTTGCTGAGTCTGGTGGGCATGGGATTCCGGCAGGTGAATTCTCGCGTCATCGTGTCGGCCAAAATCATGGCGTCACAGGCCGGATTGAACACGTCGCGCCGCGATGGCATCACCACGGCTCGTCTGGAGGCCCTGTACCTTGCTCAAGGCAATGTACCGGCGGTAATCCAAGCGATCATTGCTGCTCATCGAGCAGGGATCGATCTGGATTTCGACCGGGCCGCCGCCATTGATTTGGCCGGCCGGGATGTGATCGATGCGGTGCGTACCAGCGTCCATCCGCGCGTGATTGATTGTCCCGACCCCCGCAGCGGCATGGCGACGCTCAGCGCGATCGCGAAGAACGGCGTGGAATTGCGAGTGCGTGCTCGGGTGACCGTACGCACCAATCTGGAACAGCTGATCGGCGGTGCCACGGAAGAAACAATCATCGCTCGCGTCGGCGAAGGAATCATTACCTCGATCGGTTCGTCGGAGAACCATCAAGAAGTCTTGAAGAACCCCGACCGCATTTCGAAAGCGGTGCTGCAACGGGGTCTCGATGCGCATACGGCCTTTGAGATTGTGTCGATCGACATTGCGGATATCGACGTCGGCGAGAATATCGGTGCTCGATTGCAGGCCGACCAGGCCGAAGCCGACACGCGCGTCGCTCGCGCGGAGGCGGAGCAGCGGCGAGCCGAAGCGATCGCACGCGAGCAGGAGATGAAGGCGAAGGTTTCCGAGAACCGCGCGAGACTCGTGCTTGCCGAAGCCGAAGTGCCTCAGGCCATGGCCGACGCCTTCCGCACCGGGAATCTGCACGCTGAAAAGGCCGGCGTCTAAATCTCGATGCCTTGATGATTCATGGAGTCATCCATCGAAAAGCCCTAAGCGAATCGGATCGCCTCGTTGTCGCCCGTGCAGCGGATCGACATTCTCATAACTTGTCTTCGTAACCAACGGTTTCTTTTCAACGAAGCGTCGGTTCGACAAGCCGTTAGTCAGAAAAACATGTTTCCGTTGTTCGACGACGTCTTAAATGAATCAGTGGAGATTCACTGATCAAACGCTCGCGGCCGATTCACCGAACCG
>JBJOLO010000764.1:0-15791 GCA_046045565.1 Planctomycetota bacterium
CGTGTGGAAACGCAGGTTTTGCACTTTGATGGACGTGACTGGCAAGCCTACACGTACGAATGGAATCAGGATCAGACCGATGCGGTACTCGTCGATCGTCGCGGCAAGGTGCGCTCGATCACCGTCAAGGATCCCGACGCTCCGAACGGTAAGCGAACGCATCACTGGCGTTTTGCGGCCAGGAACGAATGCATTCGCTGCCACAATCCCTGGTCGGAGCACACGCTGGCGTTCAATGTTGCTCAAATCAATCGCACGCATTCCTACGGTGAAAGGGAAGACAACCAGATTCGTGCGCTGCGGCATGTGAACGTGCTGGTGGATATTCCGGACGATCCGGATCCCGAAAATCCCTCCGCTGCGGTGCCGCCGCCCAGGTCACCTGAGCAGTTGCCCAGATTGGCGCCGCCGTTCGACGACCGCTACGGTTTGAACGATCGAGCTCGATCGTACCTGCACGCCAATTGTGCGCACTGCCATCGATTCAATGGCGGCGGTTCCTCCTACTTTTTTGTGCCGTTTGATTTATCGCTTCGAGACACCAAGGCGATTGGGGGGCGGCCTACGCAAGGAACCTTCGGGATCCACGACGCGCAATTGCTGGCACCGGGCGACCCCTATCGTTCCTTGATCTACTATCGGATGGCGAAAACAGGCCCCGGTCATATGCCACACCTAGGGGCGAAGATGATCGACGAGCGTGCTTTGCCGCTGATGCGTGCCTGGATCAGGCAGTTGCCGACGCGTTTGGAAGAGACGGTGAAGATCGATCAATTGATCGACCTGGAAGAACCGCGCGCACTGGCCCGCGAAGCGGCCGATCGTGCCAAACGTGAATCGATACGGGCTCGTGAACTCGCTCAAGCGGCGGGACGACCTAAGCCCGAGAATGGCGATCGCGAGGCCGCCAGGCAGCAACTCGATGAACTGGCCGCCAGGAATGTCGCTCAGCGAACGCGAGATCGCGCACGGCTGGCGAGCGAACTATTGTCGATGCCGTCGCAAGCCCTGTTACTTGCGGAGGCGCATCGCGAAGGTCGGCTGCCGCCAGGCATTCAAACGCTGGTGCTCGAGTCGGCACTCGCCGCCACCGCCGATCCGGCCATTCGCGATCTGTTCGAGGCATTTGTGCCGGAAGAACAGCGTACGAAGCGGCTCGGTGATGTCATCGATGCGGATGAACTCCTGCGACTGAACGGTGATGCGACACGAGGCAAACAGCTGTTCCACGAGTCGACGGTCGTGCAGTGTCGCAATTGCCATCGCATCGACGGCAAAGGTGTTGATCTCGGTCCGTCACTCGACGGCATCGGGAAAAAATACACGCCCGTGAAACTGCTGGAAACGATTTTGCAACCGTCCTTGCAGATTGATCCGAAATATGCGACTTGGCTCGTTGAAACCAAGGCGGGAAGTGTGGTGGTCGGCCTGATGGTAAAACGAACAGAAGCGGAAATGGAACTGCGCGATGCACAGAATAAGTTGCATCGATTTGCGACCGAAGAGATCGAACTCGTTACGCCGCAAACCAAGTCGCTTATGCCCGAACTGTTGCTGCGGGAATTCACAGCCCAGGAGGTCGCGGATCTTTTAGCTTATCTTGCGACACTTCAGACGGATTCAGCAACTACACCGTCGAAGTAATGAAGCGTATCAACGAATGTCGTGCCGACGAAACCAACCGGCCAAGCGACCTGCGATACGAAGATAATCCTGGCCATCCAGGTCCTGATAGATGCATCGAACCTCTCTATGAATCGAAAAAACTCATCCGCATCGATCCTGGCGTGTGCGATGTTCGCATGCGTGATTCAACTCGAATCGCGTGAAGCGAGGTCGCAAGGTTTCTTGCCTGAAGACGCGGTCAAACGAATGCAGGTTCCAGACGGCTTTGAGGTCCAGGTAGTCGCTTCGGAACCGTTGGTGCGACAGCCGGTTTGCATCGAGTTCGACGATCGCGGGCGGCTGTGGGTGATTCAGTATTTGCAGTACCCGAATCCGGAGGGCCTGAAACGGGTGCAGGTCGATCGCTACTCGCGGACCAAGTACGACCGGGTTCCCGAACCACCGCCGAAAGGGCCGCGAGGGGCCGATCGCATCACCATCCTTCGCGATACCGACGGGGATGGTCGCATGGATGCCAGTCGCGATTTCGTCGATGGACTGAACCTCACAACGGGCCTGGCGTTCGGGCATGGTGGCGTGTTCGTCTTGAATGTGCCTTACCTGCTCTTCTACCCCGATCGGAATCGAGACGATGTGCCGGATAGCGATCCTGAGGTACTGCTCACGGGATTTGGCATGGAGGACGCGCACAGTGTTGCGAATTCCTTGACGTGGGGTCCCGACGGTTGGCTCTACGGCTGCCAGGGCAGCACCGTGACGGCCAAGATTCGAGGCATCGAATTTCAGCAGGGCGTGTGGCGATATCATCCGTTGACGCGAGAGTTCGAGTTGTTCTGCGAAGGCGGAGGGAACTCGTGGGGGTTGGATTTTGATCGGGTTGGCAATTTGTTGTACAGCACCAACTGGGGCGGGCACGTGCTGCTGCACGGCATGCAGGGCGGATACTACATCAAGTCGTTCGCCAAGCATGGTGCACTCCATAATCCGCACGCTTATGGATATTTCGAACACGCTTCGCACGACCGTTTTCGCGGCGGACATGTCACGGTGGGCGGAATCGTCTATCAGGGCGACTCGTTTCCGGATTCGTTCCGCGGAAAGTATATCGCTGGCGATCTGCTGGGCCACGGCGTGTATTGGCATCAGATCGAGACGCGAGGCGCAACGGTGCGGACCAAGCACGGTGGTGAGCTTCTTATCGCGAATGACACCTGGTTCGCCACGACCGACGTGACGATGGGACCTGAGGGTGCGGTCTACGTGTCAGACTGGCATGATGCCCGAACCGCGCATCCCGATCCCGACGCAGATTGGGACCGGTCGAACGGACGGATCTATCGCATTCTTGCCAAGGGCACCAAGCCGGCACCATCGATCGATTTCGCGAAGCTTTCGACGGACGAACTAATCTCGCTACACAGTCATGCGAGCCAGTGGTATGTGCGACGGGCACGCGCGGCGCTAGCGGAGCGGAGGGATCTAGCGGAGCGGAGGGACAAGCAAGTCGCCGCCAAGTTGCGAGATCGACTGTTAGCGGCCGACACGGAGACGCTCGCGTTGGAGTTTCTGTGGACCGCGAATCAACTGGGAGCGTTGGATGAACCGCTCGCGACGAAGTTGCTGGAAAGTCCGCATGCTGCCGTGCGATCGTGGACGGTCCGATTGCTGGGCGATCCGCGTCAACCGTTGTCTGATGCGTTAGCCCATCATTTGGATGAGTTCGCAGAAAAGGAGCCGGAAATCACGGTTCGTCAGCAATTGGCCTGCACCGCTGCGCGTTTACCAGCCAAACAAGCGTTACCGGTGATCAACGCGAATATCAATCGCGACATTGACTTTGATGATTCGACTCTGTCGCTGCTGTGGTGGTGGGCGGTGGAGCGACATAGCGTGGAGGGACGCGAAGAGGTGATCAAGCGCTTCGTCCGTCCCACGCTCTGGAAATCGCGGCTTGGACACAAGACGCTTTTGCCTCGCTTGGTGCGACGATATGCTGCTGAAGGAAGCGAGGCCGGCTGGCATGCGCTCGTTCGTCTGTTGCGTGCCGCGCCCGACGATGCGGCCCGCGACATGTTGTGGGGACCGATGCTGCAAGGTTGGCGTGAGTCGCCTCGCCACGCCGATGCAGCTGTACTCGCAGCCAGGATTCGCGAGCATGAATTGACCACGATGGTGCTCGAGCGATGGAAGGCGACACCCGGGAACCTGACGCTCGCCTCGCTGGCCATCGCGATGGGTCAGCAGCAGCCCTATCGCGTGGCCGTCGAGAAAGCGATCGATCGCAAGTCAGACCCGCAGACGCGTGTGGCCATGTTGGAAATCGTGGCCGATGCCGCGGATCGTGAGCTCGTAGCACCGCTGCTCGAAATGGTCACCTCGACCGAACATCCGGATCCCGTGCGAATGGCGGCGATCAAGGTCCTGGCAAAGCTCGACGATCCTCGCATTGCTGAAGGGCTGATCGCATTGCATCGACAATCGAATTCCGCCGCCATCAACTCGCAGATCCGCGATTTGCTGCTGGCGCGACGTTCCTCTGCCAAGGCGTGGCTTACTGCGGTGGATCGCGGCGACGTGCCGGCTTCCGCCACTCCGCTCGAACAGATTCGACGTGTGAGCTTCCTGGAAGACGAAGGTCTGATCGCGCTGGTGACAAAGCACTGGGGGAAACTCGACGGGGCCACGCGCGAAGAGCGGCTTGCTGAGGTGCGACGTCTGAACAACGACTTACGCGCTGCCGGAGGTAACACGGCCGAGGGCAAGCAGTTATTCAAGAAGCATTGTGCCTCGTGTCATCAATTGTTTGGCGAGGGCACCAAGCTCGGTCCGGATCTGACCAGTGCAAATCGAGGCGACCGCGACTACTTGTTGGTAAGCCTCGTCGATCCCAGCAGCGTTATTCGCAAGGAATATGTCAGCCTCATCGTACAAACCCGGGACGGTCGCGTGATAACTGGTCTACCCGTTGGGCGCGATGATTCGGGAATTACCTTACGGACCGCGAAGAACGAGCAGATCGTGATTGCAACGAGTGAAATTGACGAGGTACGGGAATCGCCGGTTTCGCTCATGCCCGACGACTTGTATCGGCAGCTAAAACCGCAGGAGCTTCGCGATCTGTTTGCCTACCTGCAAGCCACCGCTCCGTAGCGAACCGGCTGAGCGTTTGCCGATCGAACTCAAAACAGGCAGGGGATGTGCTCGATGAATCGAACGCGACGTTTGTGTTCGCCGATGTTGCTCCCGACTTGTTTGATCGTCGGCCTGTGCGCGCCGACGAACGCTTGGAGTCTGGATCGCGTTTTCCGCGCCGGCGCAGCGACCAGCAACATCACGCCGGCGATCGGTTCCGAGATTATCGGCGGCTTCGTCCCGTTTCCCTCAAAGCACATCCATGATGAACTGCACGCGCGATGTTTGGTGCTCGATGACGGAGCCAGTCGTATTGCGCTGGTGGTGTGTGACCTGCTCGGGATCCATCGAATCGTCAGTAGCGAAGCGCGAAAGCGGATCGAACTACGTTTGGGAATTGCGGCAGACCGGGTGATGATCAGTGCTACCCATACGCATTCTGCGGCGAGTGCCCTGGGCCAGGATCGATTGCAGCCGGATCAGAGCCCCGATGCCTACCAGGAATTCGTGATCGGTCGCATCGTGGACGGGGTGGCGCGAGCGATCAACCATTTGCGCCCTGCGGAGTGTGGCTTTGGCGTCGTTGCGATCCCCGAACATGTCTTTAATCGACGCTGGCACATGCGGCCCGGCACGGTGCCTACCAACCCGTTTGGCGAGGTCGATATCGTCAAAATGAATCCACCTGCGGGGAGCGCTGATCTGGTCGAGCCTGCCGGGCCAACCGATCCGGAAGTTTCGTTTCTGGTGCTGCGTGAACCGGATGGCAGGTTGATTTCCCTCTTCGCGACTTACTCGTTGCACTATGTCGGTGGCGTGAGCGGCGCGGACGTCTCGTCGGATTACTACGGTGAGTTTTGCGAGCAATTCAAGCATCGGATCGAAATGGAAGCGGAAACCACACAGGCTGCGACGGTTACAGGTGCCGATACGAAGGACGAAGGGGATCGAGCCGATCGGCCGCCGTTCGTCGCCTTGTTGGCAAACGGTACAAGCGGCGATATCAACAACATCCGTTTTCGAAATCCGCGCCCTGCGAAGAAGCCGTACGAACAAATCCGTTACGTGGCCACGGACGTAGCGCTCAAAGTTCATGAGAAACTGCATGGTGTGCGATATCGGGCCGACGTGACTTTGGATGCCCGGTATCGCGAGCCCACGATTCGCTGGCGGCGGCCCGGCGATGAACAGCGACGATGGGCCAGGGAAACGATTGCCGCAGGTGCAAAAAGCGACAGCGATCTGTCGTACATTTATGCCCAACGGACCATGCGGCTGGGCGAGTATCCGGAAACGACGACCATTCCGCTGCAAGTCTTGCGTATCGGTGAGGTCTGTATTGGCACAATGCCCTGCGAGGTGTTTTGTGAGATCGGACTTGATTTCAAAAAGCGGGCCGCCCTCAAGCCCGCATGGATGGTCGAACTGGCCCACGGCTATTTCGGCTACCTGCCGACACCGAGACAACATCAGCTCGGCGGATACGAAACGTGGATCGGAACGAATCGGCTGGAAGTCGAAGCTTCCGATAAGCTGCTCGACACGCTGATCGAGATGACGGCGGAACTCAAATCGCCTTAAAGGCGCAGCCGAGTCAGGATTGTTTGGTCTAGCTCCAGAGTGCCGTCACAGGGTTACCGCCGTCGACGATCGCGGTCGGACGCTTGTCGACGCTGGGTAACCTTAAATCGGGATCGATGCCCAGGGCGTAGTAGATCGTGGCTGCCAGGTCCTCTGGTGAAGTGGCCTTCTCCAGCGGATAGGCGGCATCTTTGTCCGACTTCCCGTAGACTCGCCCGCCGACGATTCCGCCGCCCGCCAAGACAGCGGGAAACAGCATGCTCCAGTGATCGCGTCCCCATTGCGGGTTTGCTTTTGGCGTTCGGCCCATTTCGCCGGTAGCCAAGACCAGCGTGTCGGCGAGCAATCCCCGCTCGTCCAAGTCGCGAATCAAGGCGGCGTAGGCTTGGTCAAAGGTGGGCAGCAAATGCTTCTTCACATCGTCACTGTTGCGATGCGAATCCCAGCTGTAGCCGTCGACGCAATCGTAGTGCACGGTGACAAACCGCACGCCAGCCTCAACGAGTCGACGAGCCATTAAACAGGACTGTCCGAACAAATGTCGCCCGTAGCGGTCGCGGAGATTCGCGGGCTCGCGACGAATGTCCAATGCGTCACGCGTCTTTGGCGATGTAACCAGAGCCGCAGCCCGTTCCCGAAAAGCGTCGTATTCGCCCGCTGTTCGCTCGGCACGACGAAGCTCGCTGTCAAATTGCGAAAGCAGCGACTGACGCGACTGGAGTCGATCGAGCGTGATACCATCGCGATTCGACATGCCGGCGATGGCAAACGTTAATTCGTCGTCCGAGCAGTCTCGCCAATACGGGTTGTCGGTGAGCGACTTCTTCTCGATTTGCGTGGTGAGCGGATTGAAACGCTTTCCAAGCCAGCCCGCGTGTTCGCCGGGGCGAGGGTACTGGCCTGCTTCTTGCAATCGACCCAGTGAATTAGGCAGGACCATATAGGACGGCAGAGGGCTCGCCAGCCCAAATCGCTGCTGATCGAGGTATTCGACGACCGCACCCATCGAAGGCCAGTCGCGCGGCGTCGGGGTAAAGCCGCCGCCGATCGGAACGTGCCATCGCCGTCCGGTCTGCAAATAGTGTCCGCCACCGCTGTGATCGTTGAACGAGTGAGTCATCGTGCGGATGACGCAGTACTTGTCTGAGATGGCAGCTGTTTGAGGCAGATGCTCGCCAATCAGGAGTTCCGGTGTACGGCAGGCGATCGGCTTGAAGGGGCCTCGAATCTGCTCGGGCGCATCGGGCTTCAGATCAAACGTCTCGAGCTGGCTTGGCCCGCCAAATAGCATGAGGAAGATCACCGACTTCGCCCTCGCGGGAACCTGCGTGGACTGCGATTCCGCGGCGAGCAATTCGGGTAGCGATAGTCCGAGCAATCCGGCACCGCCTGCCTGCAACAGCGTGCGGCGGGATAGGCCGTCACACGTTCGTCGAGTTGGTCCGTTGATCGTCAGCATCGAGCATCTCCGAGCGTATCTTTTCCGTCGGCAAGTTTCGTATCGGGCCGGACATTATTCTGCGCGAAATCAGCCCGACCCGCGAGATGAAGTCGAAATAGAGAGAGGATTCCACATAAAACGATTCGTTTGTTGTTCCGCAGGCAGCTTGATTGTGCCGTTTGCATTGCGAGATCGCGCGCTTTATCCGGCTCCCGAAAACAAGCGACGAAGCGGTTCTCCGTCCGCGATGCGCCATGGCCGTCCTGTCCGATCGGGTACATGCGTGGACGGCTCGAAGCCAAATCGCCAGTAGATGGTGGCGGCGAGGTCGGCAGGCGTTGCCGGATCGGCGGCCGGATAGGCACCGATGGCATCGCTGGCTCCGTAAATCGCTCCGCCTTGTACGCCGCCGCCCGCCAACAGCACCGTGTAGCAGTCCGGCCAATGATCACGTCCGGCATCCTTGTTGATCTGCGGCGTTCGGCCGAATTCGCCGGTGGCGACGACGAGTGTCGAGTCCAGCAGTCCGCGTTCCTCGAGATCGCTGATCAGTGCGGCGAGCGCTTGGTCGGCGGCGGGAAGAAGAAACTCTTTGTGTTGCGAGAAATTCTTCGCGTGACTGTCCCAGTTTTGGCCCTGCTGGCGAAAGTCGTAGACGTTGACAAAGGGCACGCCCGCCTCAACGAGTCGCCGAGCGACGAGCAGATTCTGGCCTCGCATGTGCCGTGCGACACCCTGCTCCGCCCCGTTCGTGCTGCCTTGCGCTAAGGTGCCGTACTCGCCGTATCGCTTGCGTGTGGCTGGACTTTCGTCCTGAAGATCAAGAGCCCGCCGCACCGTGTCGGAACTGAGCAACTGATACGCTTTGTCGTAATAGCGCTCCAGGTTCGCCGCGACGCGCGGATTGGTCGGCGTTTGTCGCTGAAGGTCGGCAAGCAGCGACGAGCGATCTTTCAAGCGGCTGGTTGGCACGTCGTCACGCAGCAGCAACTCACGCACGTCGTAACGCTGCTTTTCCGCATCGACCGAGATGCGAAACGGATCAAACGCCGTGCCGAGGAATCCACCGCCTTGGCAGGGAACATCGACCACGTTGTGGAATACAAAGGGAAGCGAGGCGTGCGGCACCACGAGCGAGCGGTCCTGGCGGAGGTAGCTAAGTGTCGCTCCGTGGCAAGGAAAGAACTGCTCGATCGGAGCAAACTCTTCACGATCACCCTGCGACGCCTGGCGACCGGTATGCGTTTCGATTGACGCCGAATCGTGCAGGCGATTCCGATGATGCATGCTTCGAATGAGCGCACAGCGGTGCATCACCTTTGCCATGTGCGGCAGATGTTCGCAGATCTGAAGGCCAGGAACTGACGTCGGGATTCCACTAAACTCGCCTCGGATATTGCTCGGCGCATTCGGCTTCAGGTCGTACGTGTCGAGATGGCTTGGGCCACCGTAATAGAAGACGAAAATGCATGACCGAATTCCCGATCGCAAAGCGACGCCGGTCGATTCCGCATGAAGCTGCGCCCGCAATAATCCGCCCATCGATAGCAGGCTCGCGCCGCCTAGTTCCACAAAGCGGCGGCGGGTTAATTCGAAACGGTGGGCATGCATCAGTCAGGCCAACTCGATACAAGGCTCGGGCTGTATACTCCTGTCGGAGTCCTCGCCCCAGTGTACTCGACACCCCGCAGCAAAGTCACCATCGTGCTGCAATGTCAGGATCGTGCACTGAGCGGGATCGTGATGAGTGCGGTGTCGTGGAGGGAATTGCATGTCCGTCGTTGTGGCAGCGTTCATGTTTTGGAATCGTCGGTCGATCGATTAGATTATCAGCATGATGGACGCCGTGATTTTCGCTGACACCGCAGCGACAAGTTGTTTTCGCCGCATTGACGCTGCGATCCGTTTCTTCTATTGGTGCGAACCGAAGCGGGGATTACTCATCACCGTCCTCGCATTGAACACGCTGCTGGCTACGGCCAATGCGGAAGATCCGGTTGCCGTTGATTATGATCGCGACATCAGGCCAATCCTGGCCGAGCACTGTTATGCCTGCCATGGACCGGATGAAACGCATCGCGAAGCCGATTTGCGCCTCGATGTCATTGCCGGTGCCCGCCAGTCGAGCGCCATTGTTCCCGGCAAGCCCGATACAAGCACGGTGGTAAAACGGCTGCTGGAATCCGATGAATCCCTGCGTATGCCGCCGGCTAAAACGGGAAAACGGTTGAGTTCGAAGCAAATCGAACTGATCCAAAAATGGATTGCGGAGGGCGCCGCTTACTCGACGCATTGGGCATTTGCTCCCCTTCGCCAAGTCCAGCTTCCCGCTTCAGCGTCGGGTATTGCGACGGACGGGATGGAGGAACGGCGGGGCGGCACCGGCCCGAGTTGGATCGACGTGTTGCTCGAGTCACGTTGGGCTGCCGAGAGAATGATGCCAACACCCGAGGCGGACCACCGCACGCTGGCACGGCGCTTGGCCATAGACCTGACCGGTATGCCGCCAACCATCGAGGATGTCGACGAATTCCTCGCGAGCACCGACCCTGTTGCGTACGAACAGTTGGTCGAACGTTTGCTGAGCAGTCCGCAGTTCGGCGAACGGATGGCGATGTACTGGCTCGACCTTGTCCGCTATGCCGACACCGTTGGTTATCACGGTGATCAGGATCATCAATCGTCGCCCTACCGCGACTACGTGATCGATGCATTCAATCGCGACTTGCCTTTCGATCAGTTTACGCGTGAACAACTGGCCGGCGACTTATTGCCAGCACCGACACCGGATCAGATCACGGCAACCTGCTATAACCGCCTGCTGCAGACCTCCCATGAAGGCGGTGTGCAGCCGAAAGAATACCTCACGATCTACGCAGCGGACCGGGTTCGCAATCTGTCGTCCGTATGGCTTGCTGCAACCATCGGTTGCGCACAATGCCACGATCACAAATACGATCCTTACACGACTCGGGATTTTTATTCGCTCGCCGCATTTTTTGCCGATGTGGATGAAGAAAGACATCTGCGAGGCGAAGGCGGCGATAGCATCCCGACGAAGCGATTCCCGGAAACGCCCGTGCTCATGCGGCGTGAACGCGAGCGGTTGAATGTGATCGAGGACCAACTGGCCTCGAGAGCGGGTGAACTTGATGCCGAGCAACAAGCGATTGTTTCCTCGCTGATGTCGGAGCGCGACGCGATTCGTAATCGCGAACGTTCCGTGATGGTGACCCGTGCGCTCCCCGAACCTCGAACGATTCGCATTCTGCCGCGAGGCAATTGGCTGGACGAATCCGGGGAGATCGTGCGTCCCGCGACACCCGCGATTTTCGGCGCGATGAGTAAAACCGAACGTCTCGATCGACTTGACCTCGCCAATTGGCTGATGAATGCACAAGAGGGACCGGGGGCGATCACCGCTCGCGTGTTCGTCAATCGCATTTGGTATCTGCTATTCGGTGCTGGATTGTCGCGGTCGCTGGAAGATTTCGGTGCCCAGGGTGATGCGCCAACCCATCCGGAACTGCTCGATCGGTTGGCTTCGGAATTCATTCAAAGTGGCTGGGACGTAAAGCAGTTGATTCGCCGTATTGTCACCAGCAGAGCTTACCGACGGTCATCCGTGACGTCCGCAGCGGCAATCGAACGAGATCCGGAGAATCGTTATTTTGCGAGGCAGGGACACTGGCGACTGCCTGCGGAGTCGATTCGTGACGCCTGCCTGGTGGGCAGCGGACTGTTGGTGCGCGAGATGGGTGGTCGCAGTGCTCGGCCGTATCAACCGGCCGGATACTATCGATACCTCAACTTTCCACAGCGGGAGTACCGCGAGGACACGGATGCATCGCAATGGCGGCGCGGCGTTTACGTGCATTGGCAGCGGCAATACCTGCATCCGATGCTGAAGGCATTGGATGCGCCGAGCCGCGAGGAATGCACGGCACAGCGTCCGCGATCGAACACCCCGCTTGCCGCGCTGGTGCTGCTGAACGATCCCACGTTTATTGAATGTGCTCGAGTGCTCGCACAACGAACACTTGTCGAAAGCGGTAGAACGGACGAGGAAAAAGTCGATTGGGCGTTTTGTCAGGTAACGTCTCGTCCTACGGACCCGACCGAGCGCGCTGCGCTCATCGAACTGTTGCGTGAGGCGCGAGCGACTTTTCAGGCAGATGACACAGCGGCTAAAGATCTGGCAAGGACGGGGATCTCCCCGCAAGTACCTGGCATCGATACGGTCGAACTCGCAGCTTGGACTCATCTATGTCGTGCGCTCATGAACCTGTCGGAAGCGATGAACCGGGAGTAAGCCTAGTGACCTTCTTTCGAGCGATGAATCGCCGTGCGTTCCTGAACTCGGCCGGCATCGGGGTCGGCGCGGCGGCGCTTCATGCCCTCTGGTGCCGCGACACTGCCGCACGCGAAAGACCACTTGGCCTGGAGGGGTTGCCGCATCATGAGCCGAAGGTGAAACGAGTGATCTTCCTCTACATGTCGGGTGGCCCAAGTCATCTCGAAACGTTTGACTACAAGCCGAAATTAAACGAGCTTGATGGGCAGCCGATGCCCGAATCGTTCACCCAGGGACAGCCGATCGCGCAATTGCAGGGGCAAGCGCTGAAGGTTCAGGGGCACCTGACCCAGTTTCAGCAACATGGACAAGGCGGTCAGTGGATCAGCGATTTTTTGCCCTGGCATGCCAAGATCGCTGACGAGATTGCGATCGTTCGCTCGATGGTGACAGACCAGATCAATCATGACCCTGCCCATACGGTGATGAATACCGGTACGGCCATCAGCGGCCGGCCCAGCATGGGCAGTTGGATCCAGTACGGGCTGGGAAGCGAAGCGGACGATCTACCGGGATTTGTCGTGATGACAAGTTTTGCGGGCAGGAATCCTCAACCGATTTCGCAGCGAATGTGGGGCAACGGATTTCTACCGGGCCGTTTTCAAGGCGTGGAGTTTCGATCGACCGGCGATCCCGTTCTGTATCTTCAAAACCCGCCGGGTGTTTCCGCGAATCTGCAGCAGAAACTTGTCGATACCGTCGGACACTTGGACCGTCACCGAAACAACGTGATTCACAGCGCCGATGTGGAAACGCGCATTGCGCAGTACGAGATGGCGTTCAAGATGCAGGCGAGCGTGCCTGACCTGATCGATCTTCGCGGCGAGCCCGCGCATGTGCTGGAGCATTACGGCGCGGTGCCGGGCGAGGGGTCGTTCGCTTCAAATTGCCTCACGGCGCGGAGGCTTGCGGAACGCGGTGTGCGATTCATTCAACTCTATCACCGTGATTGGGACCACCACGGCGACTTGGTGAAATATATGAACGCCTGCTGTGGTGCGACCGATCGAGCGACGTGGGCATTGATCACTGATCTGAAACAGCGAGGGATGCTGCACGACACCCTGATTATCTGGGGCGGAGAGTTTGGTCGCACGCCGATGTTTCAAGGCAAGGGCGGTCCCGGCCGCGATCACCACATGAAAGGTTTTTCTATGTGGTTGGCCGGCGGAGGTATACGTGGCGGTGTTGGTTACGGAGCGACGGATGAACTGGGGTATCATGCGGTGGAGAACCGCGTGCACGTGCGCGATTTGCACGCGACAATCCTGCATCTCCTGGGCATCGATCATCAGAAACTGGCGGTGAAGTATCAGGGACTCGACATGCGATTGACCGGCGTCGAACCGGCGCAACCGATTCAAGGGATTCTCGCCTGATCCGCAGCCCGAACCAGGAAGACACCAACGAGATCAGGGGGAAGGGGCTTGCGGAGGGACTCGTAGTTGCGGCCATAATCGCTCGGCGTTTTCGTGCAGAATGGCGCGTTTCTGGGCATCCGAGAGGTCGGCGTGGTCGATGCGAGCGCGCTGCATGGCGGTGGTGTAGAGCGGCGTATCGGTGCCAAACATGACGCGATCGACGCCGATTTGGCGAACGGCCCATTCGATCAGATTCGGCGTGATCGACCGAGCACTCGAGGTGTCCGCAAACACATTGCCGTGACGGCTGGCCTGAACGCCTCGCACCTGATGCGTGTAATCGTTATCCCAACCGCAGCCGATATGAGCGAGGATTAACCGCATCTCAGGAAAGCGGTTGGCCCAGGCAACAAGGTCTGTCGCGAGGCTGTTCTGTTCGCTGCTATGCGACAAGACAACGGCCCGATGCCTGGCAGCGAATGCGAAAATCGCCTCGCCATGGTCATGGATCGGATAACCGTGCTCCTCCGGATGAATTTTGATTCCGACGCACTGAGGCAACGGCAACAGCGCTTCCGCTTGTCGATAGGTTTCGGGAACGCGAGGATCGATCACGACATATTGCCGCAGGTCAGGATGGTCGCGGATGATTTCCGTCGCGTGGCGATTGCCGAGCACTGCGTTGCCTTTGCCGCGAGGCAAGAGTGCTTCGAGCGGCGAGACGATGGTGATGCGAATATTTGCACGTCGCGCACGATCCGCCACAACCGCTGCATCGCCACTCATCAGTTCGTTCGCAAGACCTGGCTGGCCTCGATCGTAGTTGCCGTAATGACCATGTACATCGATTGCAGGAACGAGGGAGATAGACATATCTGCTTTCTTCTCCAGGGTGAAGCATGTTACTCATCGTTCTTCGAAGGCGTCGGGTCGGCGGGAAGAAGCCATGCGATCAAAATCAAAGCGGCGACGAGCATGCCTGCCGAGACATAGAAGCTTGCGATGCGACCATATCGGTCCGAGATGATGCCGAATGCGAGCGACGAGAAACCGATGAACGCGCTGAGCGCCGTGAGTAGTGCCATGTTTAGCCGCACATAGCGTTTTTGGGAGGCGGAGGCGACGTAGTTGGGGAAGTGTGCGCCAAAAAGCTCGCCGGCGCCGAGCAATCCGAACGTAGCCATGAACCACCAGCCATTGCTTGTCAGCGCCCAGATCATGCCGGTAAGCAGAATCGACGTGGTGGCGACGAGCGTCGCGCGAGGACTGGATGCGGTCAGCAGCCAGCCCAGCAGTGCACCGGCAGCCGATTTGAACCCGAATCGCAAAAAACTCTGGATCCCCAGGGTGTCCGTGGTTTCCCCTAAAATCGATTTGGCATGCAGCGACACGTTGGCGAAGATCGCATTTCCGCCCGAGTACACCAGTACATAAATGGCGATTGCAATCATCACGTTGCGGTTGCGCAGGAATTGTTTGAATCCATCGACAAGGTCGAGCTTGGTCGAGGAGTCGGAATGGGTTGACGGCGATTGGGGAATCGTGAACATGCTGGTGGCGATGCCTGCCATGAGCAGCAACGGGGTGACGAACGCGAACATCGCCAGGTAGTTGCCGGGAAACTCCAGGCCGAAGGAATACCCGCCGAGCAGTTTGCCCTCGAAGACGGCATCCTGCAGGAGCGCGCCCACACAGGCGAAGAGCGGTCCGATTCCGAACGTGAATCCGAGCGCGACGCCGCGTCGGGACGTCGAGACGCCGCGCCGCAGAAAATCCCACAGCCCGGTGATCAGTACCCCGTTGGCTGCACCGAAAATTGCCGCTTGGCCAATGACCACCGCCGAGGCGATGTTGGGTTGAGCGTTGCTCCAAAGCGTGAACGCGACCGCACCTGTCGAACATGCCATCAATCCGACTGCGACGAGCGATAACGGTTTGAGGTGACGCGGATGGGGGAAAAGCCAAGCTAACAGCATCGGGACGAAGACAAGCCATTCATACACCGCCGATGGCAGATTGCTGACGGTATCGTTGTTTCCCAATCCTTTGAGCAGATTCGCGTGCGTCAGTCCCACATAGGAGACCGGCGCGGCCAAGTAGAAGATGCACCAGAAAATCGCGTAGCAAAGAATGTTGCGGCGCTGAGCGGATACAGGAAGCGGGCAATCGTCTCCCGTTGCTTCGACTGCGTTGCTCATGACACCGATTCCTTGTCGCTCATCCGCAACTCGACTCGCTCAGAGAGGGTGATTACACGCTATTTCGTTTCGGCATCCAGCGGGGAAATTGCGTGCGC
>JBJOLO010000775.1:0-5437 GCA_046045565.1 Planctomycetota bacterium
GCTGGCTGCTGGAGTTCGGGGCGCTCGAGCGTCCCGGCCCTGCGAACATTCTCCGTTTACGCAACGCGGTGGGCACGCCTGAGGCCAATTTGCTGCTGGAGATTGTGGAGGCTCGCCGTCAGGCTCGGCCAAAGTTCCAACGCGCCGGCGAACTGTTTTTTACGCGGAAGAGTGCCGAGCAGGCTACGGACGAGCGGATCGCTGCCTGGAAAGCGACTCGCTTTCGCGGACGAACCAACGTCGTCGATCTGGGATGCGGCGCGGGGGGCGATCTGCTCGGACTTGCAACCGAACTACCCGCTGTCGGCGTCGAATGCGATCCGACGCTCGCGCACTTCGCCGCCACCAATGCTCGAATCCTCACTCGCGACGCAACCGTTCAGATGCTCAGCGCCGAGACCATCGAGTTGCAATCGTTCGCTGCGTGGCACTGCGACCCTGATCGTCGCAGCGAAGGCCGACGAACCAGTCGCATCGAATTCTCCACACCCGATCTGGCGACCTTGGAGCGCTGGCGAACCCTCCAGCCTCAAGCCGCCATCAAGTTGGCACCCTCCGCCGAGTTGCCGGAAAACTGGGATTCCGCGGAACGGGAATGGATCGCCAGCCGCGGTGAATGCCGACAGCAAGTCGCCTGGTTTGGAGGCCTGACCGATCGACCGGGTTGGAAGACCGCGACGGTGGTCGATGCCGTCGGTGGTGTTGCAACCTTCTCAGCCCCTTCCCACGCCGACTCGACAGCGCGTGTTGACATGCTGTCCGCTCCAGCGCCCTTGTTGTTTGAGCCATCCCCCGCTGTGATCGCAGCTCGCCTCTGCCGTGCCCTAAGCCACGCTTGCGAGTTGCATTTCGCCACGCCCGACGGGCATTGGCTGACGGGCCACCACGATCCGCGATGCGGTCTGCTGCAAGGCTTTGCCGTTTTGGAACGCATGCCGTTCGACCGCAAACGGGTGGCAGCGGCTCTCAAGCAGCATGGGGCGGGAATCGTCGAGGTCAAGACGCGTTCACAAGGTCTAGATCCGGCAAAACTGCAGCGCGAGCTCACCGGCGCCGGCGCTGCACCGCTGTCGTTGATCATCTTTCGCAACGGGAGCGGTGACCGCGGTTCGCTTCAGGCGGTCATCGCGAGCAGAATCTCGGGCAGAATCTCGGGCTGAATCTCGGGCTGAATCGCGGGCTGAATCGCGGCCCTTCGCGCAAACGTAACGCCACGCCCGCGAAAGGGAATCCCGCTTGCCGCAGGTGTGAGAACGCATCCCGCAAGGCGGCCATGACCAGCGTCTCGCAAACGTCGTTTCGCGACGGCGTCACTGCGCCGTCGCGATGCTTTGCGCTTCCGTGGCGATTCGTTGTACCTGGTGAAACCGGGCCTAGTACTGATCGCCACCCATCAATCGCTCCTCGGCCTGATCGGCCTGGAATGCGATGGAGGCGACGACGCGGGACACATCGAGCGCTGTGGCGGTGTCAGCCAATTGGTTTGCCTGGATCACCACGAGATCACCCGAGTCGGAGCTTTGAACCGCGAACGCTCCATGCACGACCTGCGCATTCAGCTTCAGCAGGGCAGTGGCGTTCTTCTCGTTCATCGGCCCGCAAATCGAAACATACGACAGGACGGCATGTCCTTGGGGATCCTTGCCGCCGAAATCAATATGCACAACTTGCTTGCGGAGAGTACCGATCGGTACCACGACATCCCAACGATCTCCTGATTCCGTGACACTCCAGCCGGAGGACTGCGCGACGGAGCGGACCAGTTGCCGCGGGTCGGCCGGAGTCAAGCCGCTGAGATCGAGTGGTCGGGGCGATGCACCGGCAGCGCCGACCGGCGCAGCCGCCGGGGCTGCGCCCGCTGCGGGTCGAGCCGCCTGCTGCATCGCCTGCTGAATCATGCTCGGCATCAGCATGCCAAACCCGGCACCCATGCCCATCCCCATCGCGTTCGCACCACCACCGCCACCTTGCTCGGCCATCTTCGACATGCTGTTCGCAGCCTGATACATCGTGTAGGCATGCAAATCGCCCACGGCGCCCATGCTGCTTCGTGCATCGATTGCCTTTTGAACCTCTTCCGGCGGCGAAATTGCATTGATGAAGAAATCAACCAGTTCCAAACCGTACTTGGAAAAATCTTCCGACAACTTCACGCGACCGGCCGCGGCGATTCCCTCAAACTTCGCCGGCAAGTCGAGCAAGCTTACGTTGGCCGTGGCAATCAAGTCGGTCAATCGCGAAACGATCTGATCCTTCAAATACGAGGTCACATCGTCCGTCGAGTACTTACCTTGCGTGCCGACCAACGTGTTGATCAACACCGCGGATTGCGTCACGCGAAAGGAGAACTTTCCGAACCCTCGCAATCGCACGATGCCGAAATCTTTGTCGCGGACCGTGATCGGCTGCTTCGTTCCCCATTTCTGGTCCAGGAACGTTTGCTTGCCAACGAAGTAGACCTGTGCCTGGAACGGCGATTTCTCCCAGGGAATCGTCAGGATCCGGGTGAGGATCGGCACGTTCATCGTTGTCAGCGTGTGCCGGCCCGGACCAAAAGTGTCCATCGCCTTGCCATCACGAAAGAAAACCGCTTCCTGGTTCTCCTGCACAATCAGTTGCGCACCAAGCTTGATGTCGGCCGAACCCTCTTGTGGAATTCGATGCACCAACGATCGATTGGACTCGTCAAAGTATTGAATAACCTCTAATCGCATGCCCATGTGCGGTAATCCTCTTCGCTAAGTCGACTCTTCACTAAATCGATAATTGATCCACTCTCCGCGACGAAACGCAACCCCGAAAACAGCGATGCGCGCCACGGTTCCGTCCGGCCGGCGTCCTCCACCAAAGTCCACGAGGCGACAGCCCCGTTCGTGAACTTACGCCGGTCCCAATCCGCGTAAGACCTCGCCCCGTTTCGCAAAACTGGCTTCGATCGCATCCAGTTTCTGCAAGAACTGATCGGCCGCCTGCGCATTGGTCTCCCCGGGTTGCTCGATCAGTTCCGACCATGCGGTCACCGATTCGACCAAGCCCATGTCGATGGCATAAACCTGACCCAAAACATCTTCGTCCACTTTGACGAAGTTGAACATGGCCGAGTAGCCTCGCTCGGCGCCGCGAATCTTGTTGAGCAACCCATCCAAACGGGACCGCAGACGCTCCCAACCGGCCAGGGCATCCAGTTGTCCGGCATCGACCAGCTTTCGCATCCGATCGTCGAGTCCCCGCTTCGCCTGCTGCAGGCGACCTTCGAGCCACTTGCGAGCCAGGGCGTCGCTCTCACGACGATCCTCCCGCTCCATGTAGCCGTGAAATCCAGGAATCTTGTGCGTTAGCCACTCCAGCCACCCCTTATTCTGAGCATGTCGGCTTGGATCCATTACGAGCACTCCTGAAAACGGACTTCGTCTGTTTGCGAGTTTGGCCGGGACGGACAGCGGTCCAACTGCCAGCGTTGACCAAGTAAGCGTCGATCAATGTACGTCTTTCGGGCCGTATCCGCTAGCAGCATTGCAATTCCTCTGGTCCGTTTCCGAGGGATCTGCTAGAGTCCGCCCCGATTTTTCCCAAGGGCCAAACGCATCATGACAGTAATTCGACACGACCGCGACGTTCTTGGATGGAAGCCGTCAAAATCCCCGGACTCCGTCCGGCCCGGGCAGGCCCCATCATTCGACTCGAAAATCCGGTTCCCGGAGAGTTTCCTCCGGAAGAGTCTCATCCGGACGAGTTTCATCGGGAGCAGGCGAATTTGGACAAGCCTCATCCAGATTGCTTGCGCCGTTCGCAATCCAAAGTTACATCGAGGCGGATGGCTTGCAGCGTGGCTGCTGATTTCCGGCTGCGCGGGTTCCCCCCTCGCGACGCTCAATCCGGTTCTCCGTGATCAATGGGCCCACGACGAAAAATTCGGTCCGACAATCCATACCAAGATCGCGGAGCTTGATGCCTTGCGCACAGCCGCGGCGGAGCTGCCTCCGTCCCAACAACAGGAGAACGCAGCCATCTTGCTGCGCATTTTGCACGAAGAACCGAGTACGGTGCTGCTGTCGCACGCGATCCTCGCGCTGGCGGAATTCCCGACCGAATCGTCGCTCGAGGGACTCCGTTGGGCCTCGGAGCATAGCGATCCCGAGATTCGTATCACCGCCTGCCGTGCTTGGCGGCGAAAGCAGTCGCCTGAAGCCTTGGAACAACTTTGCAAGATCCTGGGTAGCGACACCGACCTGGATGTTCGTCTCGCCGCCGCCGACCAACTGCAATACTTCCGCGATTCCATGGCGATCGACGCGCTCGGCATCGCCCTGGACGACACCAATCCCGCCGTGCAGCACCGCGCCCTGGCCTCGCTCAAGATCGTCACGGGCAAAGACCTTGGCAATAATGTCGCAGCTTGGCGACAGTTGCAGCGAGACGGGAAACTCGTGCCCGACGAAACCCCGTCTCTCACCGAGCGCATCCGCTCGTGGTTCTAGCTCCCACGACGGCAAACTCCACCCAAATTCGCCATCCGCTGCGATCGCTGACGTTTCCTGCCCGTTAGCGGGAAATGCCCGATCGAACCCGGGCCACAAACCCCGCTCACATGGTGCGAATGGTGCAGTTTTCGCAAACCGCTTAGTTCAGCCCGTTACGCTAAGCGAAACTTGCCTTCAGCGAATGCACCTTCGGCAATTACTTTCCGATAGAGAGTGTTGCAGCGGTATTGTTCTGCCTGTACGGCCCTATCTTTCGAAGGAAACGCAGCATGTTGCGAAGGAGTCTGTCGATCGGCTTGATTCTGGCATCGTTATTCACCGGCCGCTCCTACCTTCAGGCAGATGAGACGCCAGACAGCACGATTACGTTGAGCCAGGAAGCTTCTATTCTGGAAACGCGTCAAGGGGTGCAGGATACGCTGTCACCCGAACTCGTGGCACTGCGAAACCAAGTGCGTAAAACGCTGGCGACCTACTATCACGAGCCGATCAGCATCGCCGATCACAGCCCGTGGGGCATCATGCATGCATTGATCGCCTACGGCGTGGATACGCAGATCGTGGTGAATGGCAAGCAAGTGAACGCCATCGGCCACCTGTGCTTCAATCAACCCTGCCGCGGCATGCAGTTGATGACCTTGGAAGGCAAAAACCTCCGCGTGCAAATCGGCCCGGGATACCAGGGCCACGCCGGCCAATTCCTGGCCATGCTGGCTCAGTCGCGCGTCATGGTCGACTACCCGATTCGTGTCGGCGGCCGCGAATTTACCGTGGCCGATCTGATCGAATCGGAAAAGCAAACCTGCCGCACGAAGTCGGAGCTCACGTTCAAACTGATCGGCCTGTCGCACTACCTGCCGCTCGATGCCACCTGGAAGAATGACCTGGGCGAGAACTGGAGCATTTCGCGACTGATCAAAGAAGAGCTGGCTCAGAATGTGGTGGGCGCCGCGTGC
>JBJOLO010000002.1:0-3399 GCA_046045565.1 Planctomycetota bacterium
CGGATCGATGAAGCGCAAGTAGTACCAGCAGGAACCGGCCCATTGCGGCATCGTGTTCGTCTCACGCCGATACCGGCGCCCGTCGATCTCGGGATACAACCATTCTTCGGGCGCTTTGCCCAGCGGCGGCTCCGGCTTGCCATGCGGCTTGTAATCATCCAGGTGCGGCAGGTCCACCGGCAGTGAATCGGCATCGACTGCGCGAACGAAACCGGTCGGCCGGCCCTGCTCATCCAGTTCGTGCAGGATCGGGAACGGCTCGCCCCAAAACCGCTGGCGACTAAACAACCAATCCCGCAGTTTGTAATTGACCGCTTGCCGTCCCAGTCCGCTCGCCGCAAGATCCCTGGTGATGCGATCTTTGCATTCGGCGGTCGAAAGGCCGTTGTACGGGCCGGAGTTCACCGCGAGGCCGTATTCGGCAAAGCAGACTCGCCCCGCCAACACGTCTTCGCGTGACGCTCCGTCGCTGTCGATAGCGCTGTCGATGCCGCTCTTCACGCCCGGATCGACCACCGCGGTGATCGGCAAACCGAATTGCTTCGCGAATTCGAAGTCCCGCGTATCGTGAGCCGGCACCGCCATGATTGCCCCGGTACCGTACGAGATCAGCACGTAGTCGGCGATCCAAATCGGCACCGGAACTCCATTCACCGGATTGATCGCATACGCGCCGGTGAACTCGCCCGTCTTCGTCTTCGCCACTTCCATTCGTTCGCGGTCGCTCTTCGAAGCCGCTCGCTGGCGATACGCGTCCACCGCCGCTCGCTGAGCAGGCGTCGTCAGGCGATCGACAAACGGATGCTCCGGCGCGATCACCATGTAGGTGGCGCCGAACAGCGTATCGGGACGCGTCGTGTAGATCCGCAAAACATCGTCGCCCGCACTGCGCGGGAATCCACGCCCGGTCCGGTTCGCCTTCCACAAGGCGAAATCCGCGGCGGCTCCCAAATAAAAATCAACTTCCGCCCCCGTGCTGCGACCGATCCAGTCCGATTGCAACTTCTTCGTGCTCTCCGGCCACTGCACCAAATCCAGGTCGGCTTCGAGCCGATCCGCGTAGGCGGTGATGCGAAGCATCCACTGACGCAAAGGAATCCGCTGCACCGGATGCCCGCCACGCTCGCTACGCCCGTCAATGACTTCTTCATTGGCAAGAACCGTTCCCAAGGCCGGACACCAGTTCACCAGCGCATCGGACTGGTACGCCAGCCGATGATGATCCGTATATCGACGCACGCTGTCCGGTCCCTCGGCCGTCACGTCCTCCGGAATCGGCAGTTCGCGGATCGCACGGCCACGCCCTTGCTGGTCGTCGTACCACGTGTCGTACAGCAGCGTAAAGATCCACTGCGTCCAGCGAAAATAGTCGACATCGGTCGTCGCCAGTTCGCGATCCCAGTCGTAGCTCATTCCCAACTGGCGAAGCTGACGCCGGAAATTCGCAACGTTCCGCTCGGTCGATACCCGCGGCGGAGTGTTGGTGCGAATGGCGTGCTCCTCCGCCGGAAGGCCGAATGCGTCGAACCCCATCGGATGCAACACACTCTTGCCGCGCATCCGTTCAAAGCGACAAATAATATCCGTGGCGGTGTAGCCCTCCGGATGCCCGACATGCAGGCCGTCACCGCTGGGATAAGGGAACATGTCGAGCACATACAGTTTCTGGCCGACGGGAAAATCGGGGGTCTTAAACGTCCGATTTTCCTCCCAGAAAGCCTGCCAGCGCGACTCCAAGGTGGCGGGGTTGTATCGTGGCATCGAAGAGGCTCTCACTAAGTGACGCGTAGTCAACGGCTTGCAGCTACGCTCAGGGCACGACGAAACGGGCGATTCTACTGCGTTTGACCACGTCTGGCAAACCGTATACGATCATCGCAGGAGTTTGTATCGCGGTTCCCTCCAGGGCCCCGTTTCGGTCAATCATCCTGTCTGGTCAGCATCCCGTCCGGTCAAACACCCAGGCCGGTAAAATATCCTGTCCGGCCAAACAAACTGTCCGATCGCTCGCTCCCCTTCGACCACTCCATTGCCCTTATACCTTTGTCCTTATACTCTGCTCGGTCTTCATGTTGCACGGCTCTCGCAAATTGAAACTCAATGCCTCCGAGCGCGAAGCGATGCGCGCCGCCGGCCGGTTTAACGCCCAGGTCATGGACTACATTCGCGACTATGTCGCGCCCGGCATCTCGACTGCGGAACTGGATCGCCTGGTCCATGAATACACGCGCAAGCACGGCCATACCCCAGCCCCACTGCATTACCAGGGGTACCCCAAAAGCTGCTGCACCAGCGTGAACGAAGTGATCTGCCACGGCATCCCCGATGACTATGTCCTCCGCGAGGGCGACATCGTCAACGTGGACGTCACATCCATTGTCAATGGCTGGCACGGCGATCAATCGGAGACCTTTCTGGTCGGTACCGTCAGTGAAGAAGCGAAAAATGTGACGCAGTGCGCCTTCAATTCGCTCTATCTCGCCATCCATGCGATCCAGCCCGGCTGCCGGATCTCCGACATCGGCGATGCGATCGTGAAAGAAGCAGGTCGTTGGAACTTCAGCGTCGTGCATGAATATGTGGGGCACGGGCTGGGACGTCGTTTCCATCAGGAACCCAACATCCCGCACTTTCCGACTCCCCGATCACGCAGCGAACGGCTTGAACCCGGCATGTGCTTCACCATCGAACCGATGATCAACGTCGGCTCACGTTACACGGTGCTCGATCCGCTCGACGGTTGGACCGTACGAACCCGCGACGGAAAATATTCGGCTCAGTTCGAGCACACCATCCTGATGACCGAAAATGGCCCGGAGATTCTCACGCAAACGGAGCGGGGCCCGAAGCCCGGTCACCAGTTTTAGACTCGCGATTCATTCCCCAAGCGTCGCAAAGCGGGCTCTGCCAGACGGGCTCTGCCAGATGGGCTCTGCCAGATGGGCTCTGAGACCTGGCTCTCCCGCCAGCCCCGTGCTCCCCAGCTCCCGGCTCCCCTGCCTCCAACTCCCCAGTTCCCAGTTCGCGGCTCCCCAGCCTGCGGCTTTTTTGTGGAACGTCGTGCCGACGACGGGCCGCTCGCTCTCCGCAAAACCCTGCGACAAATACTGGAAGCCGGTCCCTGCCCTGCTGAGCCCGATCGGTCGGTCCCGAGGCATGCGGTCGGACCCTGCGGGAGCAAATCAGAACGAGCGGGAGCACGATTGGCACCGCGATGTGGATCGGTCGGAACGGGGTCTCGCAGCCGTTGCCGTCAAAACTCGTCCAACCGGCACAGACCCGCCTGGCGAGAAATCCCTGATCGGCCTTGAAATTACGACGCTTTCTGGCACAATACTCCGTTTCGACTTGGCTGAAAGCTGCGGCTAGATCGGCTGCCTCTTCCGTCGACGGACGGGG
>JBJOLO010000042.1:0-3504 GCA_046045565.1 Planctomycetota bacterium
CCCTTCGCCAGTTCAGCTTTACCAAACTCAATCCGCTCTGGCTTTCGATCTCCGCCTTGCTCTACCTGCTCGGTTCGGTCCCACCGTGGCTGTACTTTCACAACGTGCTACGGGCGATGGGACAGCAACCGACGATGTACGAATCGTTCCGGGCGTTCTACATCGGTCACCTTGGAAAGTATGTTCCCGGCAAGTTCATGGTGGTGCTGTTGCGGACGGGATTATTGGAATCGCCGCGCACCTCCAAAACCGCGACGGGCGTTGCCGTGTTCATTGAAACGCTGACCACCATGGCCGTGGCAGCCACACTCGCTGCCGTGTATCTGGCATTCTATTTTCGCCATCAACCGATCCTGCTGACCGGCGCCATCGTGTCGAGTCTCGGCATCGCAACGTTTGTCATTCCATCGGTTTTTCGTGCGGTCGTCAAAACCATCAAACTGCGACGCATGAACCCCGACATTGAAACCCAACTGCTCGGCCTGAACGCACCTCTGACCATCTGCGGCTGGCTGACGATCGCTGCGAGCTGGCTCGTGATGGGACTGAGTCTGTGGGCCTCGATTATGGCGATGACCGACTGCGGAGTCCTGCCCCAAGGGTCCTCGTCGCGTTTGCTCCATGTCCGCGAGGTGCTGCCATTGCTGACCGCATGCGTATGTCTGGCGGTGGTCGCCGGGTTTGTCTCGATGATTCCCGGGGGTGTCGGTGCCCGCGAAATCGTTGTAACCGAAATGCTCCCACCCCTTCTTGGCAATTCCGGCGCCGTCATCGCTGCGATCTTGATCCGACTCGTTTGGTTGATGGCGGAACTGCTCGTATCAGCTATCCTATATCCAGTGGATCTGCGCCGGCGCCCTACGCCTCCCCCTGCAACCGATGCTCACGAACCATGACGCTTTCCGCAGTCATTCCGGTGTACAACGAACAGGAAAGCCTGTCGCAGTTGCACTCGGAGCTGAGCGAAGTCGCGAACTCGCAGCGTTATGAACTTGAAGTCGTTTTCGTCGACGACGGGTCGACCGACCAATCGTGGCAGCGGATCGTCGAGCTATCTCAGGCCGACCCGCGCGTTCGCGGCATTCGCTTTCGACGCAACTTCGGCAAGGCCGCCGCGCTCCAGGCCGGCTTCCGCGTCGCCACAGGCGAACAAATCGTGACGCTCGATGCCGACCTGCAGGACGATCCCCACGAAATCCCGCGATTCCTCGCGGCACTCGACCAAGGCGCCGACGTAGTCAGCGGATGGAAAAAGGTCCGCCACGATCCCCTGGAGAAAGTTCTGCCATCCCGCGCTTTCAATTGGCTCGTGAGTTTCATGACCGGCGTTCGACTGCACGACCATAATTGCGGCTTCAAATGCTATCGCCGCGAAGTGCTCGACGAAGTGCACCTCTACGGTGAACTGCACCGGTTCGTACCCGTGCTGGCCGCCGCCCGCGGCTGGGTCGTTTCCGAAATCGTGGTCAACCATCGAGCTCGCGCCTTCGGAAAGTCAAAATACGGCCTGCGTCGGTACCTTAAAGGATTCCTCGACCTGCTCACCGTTTATTTCCTCACCGGATTCGGTCGACGCCCCCAACATCTGCTCGGCACCGTCGGCATTATTTCGTTCCTGTGCGGAATTGGCGGACTCAGCTACCTGGGCGTGTACTGGGTCCTCGCACAGTGTTTTCCTGATTGGAAATGGCAGCCCCTGCATCAACGGCCCGCGGTGATCTACTCCATGGGCGCAATGCTCTTCGGCGGCCAATTGCTGTCGATGGGCTTCCTTGCCGAACTGTTCACCGCCTATTACGGTCGACACTCGGAGGGATATTCCATCAAGGCTTGCACGCCTCCGCTCTCCCCCTCGCCGTCGCAAGGGGCAGACCCGCTCAAGGATCCGCAGCCGTGACACGCGAAGATTCCGTTACGGATCGAGCCGCGTTGCGACGAGCCGTCTACCTGCTGCTGATTGTTGTCGCCGTCGCAACGATGGTCTCCCGCATCATGACCGTGCGGTCGACGAGTGGACGCACCCCCTTCCTCAGCGCGAACGATCGCAGTCGCTGGTCTACGGTCCGCGCCTTAGTCGATCACGGCACGTTCGAACTGGATGACGTCATCTTCCCGAACGGCAAACGCGACCGCGATTGGTACTCGATCGATCTGGTGCGTCACCGAGGCCGCGATGGACGCGAACATT
This sequence comes from Planctomycetota bacterium, assembly GCA_046045565.1. Lineage (GTDB taxonomy): Bacteria > Planctomycetota > Planctomycetia > Pirellulales > Pirellulaceae > VGZA01. The sequence goes on from JBJOLO010000042.1 coordinate 2,189, forward strand.
ACTATTCCAGCAAACCACCGCTACTGACGACACTGCTCGCCGCAGAGTATTGGTGCATCCGATCGCTAACGGGCGCGACACTCGACCGGCAACCGATGTACGTCGGTCGCATCATGCTCGTGATTTCCAACGTCATTCCGATGGCGGTACTATTGGTACTGCTTGCGCGGCTCATCGAGCAGCATGGACGCAGCGATTGGGGACGCATCGTCGTGATGGTAGCCGCATGCTTTGGCACGATGCTGACGACCATTGCGGTGACCATTACCAATCACCTGCCCGGCGCTTTCGGTTGTGCGCTCGCTGCAACAGCCCTGTTTCCTATTTTGCAAGCCCCGCGCACATGCCCCGCCAGTCGCTGGTGGTTTTTACTCGCCGGACTCGGCGCCGGCTTTCTTGTCGCCAATGAATTGCCCGCTCTTAGTTTGGCGGTTTTCGCACTCGGCATCATCGCACCACACGCCCGCCTGACGCACCTCGCCTGCTACGCTGCGCCCATCGCCGCGCTGCTGGGACTCCTGCTGGTCCTGAATTACCTCGCTCATGAAAGTTGGCGCCCCGCATACGCTCACCGCGGTGACGGGCCGATCCGGGCGCAACTCACCCTGCCCGGCAATGAACTGCGCGAGGGCCTCGTCAGCAACCAACTACGCCAAGCGCTCCTGGAGAAACAATTACCGGTCTCCGCCGACGCCACGATGAAAACTTCCACCGATTCCCGCTGGATGCTGTGGGACGAATCCTCGCAAACACGCCTCTCCCTCCGCGCGGATAACGACAACGTCGTCGTGCACGAATGGGACGACTGGTACCGTTACGAAGGCAGCTACTGGGTACCGGAGAACCTGCAGGGAGTCGATCGCGGCGAACCGAACGTCGGCACGTATCTGTTTCAGGTTGTGATCGGTCACCACGGCATCCTATCACTCACGCCGATCTGGTTTTTTGCCATCGCGGGCGCCTGGCTTTGGCATCGTCGAAACCAGGGAAGCGAGAAATGGATCGCACGCCTAACCGTCGTGACAACTCTGGTGTGCCTGGGCTTCTACACCTTCGGACGCCCCACCATCGATCGCAATTACGGCGGAGTCTCCTGCGGATTTCGCTGGATGTACTGGTTCATCCCTTTGTGGTTGCTGCTCATGCTTCCCGCCATGGATGCGATCGCCATGAACCCGGAAGGCCCTGTAAACTCAGACTGCGATCAACTCAACGCAGATTCCCGACGTCGAACCATGTGGAAATGGGCGCGTGGCATCACGCTATGCTTGCTGGCATGGAGCATCTTTTCGGCCAGCTACCCGACGGCCAATCCC
>JBJOLO010000072.1:0-3664 GCA_046045565.1 Planctomycetota bacterium
TGCCAGCCCGCAATGAGCGCAAACACGATGGCAACGGCCAGCACCATGCGCAGTCGCGCTTGGACCAGTCGCGCTAAGAATAGCATGCGTTCGTACAGACGGAGCGGCGATGGCACGTCACAATCCGGCGGCTATTCGCCACCCTCCGACATCTTGTGTTCCCAGTGCCCAATCATGTTGTAATCCTCGCGACGCATCACCCACAGAGGATCGATGCCCAGCACGATGTAATACAACTTTTCTTCTACAGCCGGGTTCGAGAGTTTCACTTGCACGGTGAAACGACGGCCGCCGTCCTCCGGCAGTTCGCCCAGGATTTCATAGCTTTCCAGGATCTGGCCCGGGGTACGTAACGAATCGCCGACTTGAATGGCCGGCTTGCCTTCGATCGTCCCTGCCGGCTTGCCTTGCTTCCATTCATCCAGCGCCTTCACCAGCGCTTCGCGAGCCGCTGATTCCGACGGCACATAGTCGGCTACCTTGCGCGAGGAACAGCCGTTGAGGCCTACCATCGTGACGCCAAGCAGACTCGCGAGAAACCATGTTGGCAATCGCTGCCTTGTTTTAGAAATCATCGGTGCCCTCTCCTCCGGCTCGCGTCCCAACCGCCCGCCAGACTTTCATGTCAACGTTGTTGGTTACAAAACGAATAGAGCCGTCGAGCATCCCTCCGACGACTCCGTTGGGATGATTGCTGGAAGGCGGCACTTGCATCGCCATGTTGGTCATCGTCCCCGGGAAGGGGATCCCCGCGCAACTCGTGCTGTTCGGCGGCCCCACGTGGTTGTAAAGCGTGCAGCAGTTTTCACCCATGACCCAACTGTAGCCCCACTTACTCGTAAGCGGTGTTGCTGTCAGCGGGTTCAAGCTCATGCACGTGCGATAGGTGCCGTCGAGCGTCGTTTGGTTGGGCATGACGAACAGGTCGCGTTTAGGGTGTGGCAACCCTCGGCCTCGCAAGTGTTCACTGAACGCCATCGTATTGCTGGTGCCGTCCAGCACGTCGCCGAACGTGACAGCGCTCAGGTAGTACAACACGCCGTTCGAAACCTCTGTAGGCGAGAGGTCACTCGATCCGCCGGGCGAATCGCCGCGATCGCAGAGCCAAGTGCATTGATTGCCAACATAGTTGTTCTGTCCCGGCCAGATCTCGGTCGGTGATACACCGTCCGACGGGCAAAGAAACCCGTTGATCTTTACTTTGCTGGAGTTGACATTCACGCCGTTCGCATTCGCGAAGGCCGGCATGAAGTTGATCACTCCGCCCATGCCGGGCGTCGCCGGTGCGTAATTGAAATCTAAGGTATCGTACAGCGGTCGCATCTCCATGTACGGCAGGAGCAACGCATGAGCGGACCAGCGTGCGTACACCGGAGCGTTGGGATAGCTGGCTCCCTTTCCGAACGGCAGCTTGAGATGCGTGTCGTGGTACGTTTGCAGGGCGAGACAGATTTGCTTCAGGTTGTTGGTGCATTGCGCCCGGCGGCCCGCCTCGCGTGCCGCCTGGACGGCTGGCAGTAATAGCGCAACCAAAATGCCGATGATCGCGATGACCACCAACAACTCCACGAGCGTAAAGCCGTGTTCTCTACGACGCATGGTGTGGGGACTCCAAGGAATTAAAGAATGACTTCGGATGAGGGTTCGTCACTTCGTCGAAAGCGGGGCAGTGCCGTTGGATCAACGGCGTGCATGCGCATGGGCTATCGTCGAACTTCCGTGCGGCGATAGGGTCGGGGAAGTTCTTTCGAGCTTCGCCGAGGTTGTCCTGGGACCTAAACGCTGATTTCGGGAGTCAGAGGGGCCGTCATTCACCGAGCGAAACGAGTCCAATCGTTGTTGCGAACCCGGGTGGGTACAGCCAACAAAAATGGGCGCGAATTTCGCTCAGCTCCAAACGGATCGCGAGGTGTCAGACCCTTGCTCTCCGTAAAAGAGGCCCGTTGCCAGAGGAGGCTTTCCGCGTTACTCGCAGTGCCTGATTCCCCAACGTCGAGACGAATCTCGCGTTGCGATGCGAGATTTCTCGAACAAACGTCGGCTGTGCAGATCGAAAGCGAGTTGGGAAATCGCCCCGCACATTACGACCGCGGCGGTCGAAATAATCGTGAAACCATTTCGCGAGACGCATGATCATCGGCGTCATGCGAATGTTGGCGAGCGTTATTGAGTTCGTTGAACGGGAAGGGCCGCGGCGGGCCGAGCATCTCGAGCGGAGTCACGGCGACGCGAAGTTGCAGCGACGGAGCCGCTTGTCGTGAGCATTTCAGGCCGTGGCATGGTGCCTGATGATCGCTCATCGGAGGCACCGGAATGGTATCCACCATGTGGTCCCATGCGGTACGCAACGTTTCTCCGTGCCATGGGCTCTGTTGCTTCGCCGACGCAAAGACCACATAGTCGCCACAGCCGGCCTGCGCCGACTCGCAGGTTACCGCGAGCCATACGCATCCGATGATCGCCAGTGCGATCAGGAAGAGCGATCTGTGGCGTTGGGTTGTCATCGATGCCGGTGCTTGAAATGCAAGTGCCTGGGAAGCCACAGCCTGAGAAGCGGGGGCCTGATTGGAGGCCAGCCTGTCAGATTTAGGGCTTATTACGAAAAGTATACGTTCCTTAGTCTAGTGTCGTTCGCCATTTGCGGCAACAAAATTCGTTGTTGCAGTAATTTGCGACGCCCCAGTCGATTTAATCGGCGCAGGGGCTGCACGATAGTGGAGACGATTGCTACCCTTCGAGACGAGCCAACGAACTAGAGACGAGCCAACGAACTACGATTTTTTGCCACCGGTCAGAGTGGTGGACCGCACATTCGTCAATTGGAAGGCGTTGCGCATGATTTCGTGGCCATCAACGGTGATTGAAGCCCGGAAGTCGAACAGGTCGCCTACCTGTTCTTCCAGCGTCACGCGAACGGACATGCGATCGCCGGGTCGGGAAAACGACCGGTATCGGGCTTGTTGGACGCGCACGAGCACTCCCAATGCGTACTCGTTGAAGTGCGGGTCGCTTGTGTCGAAGTCCTTCATTGGGTTATGTCGAGCCGCGATCAAGATCCCGGCGGATTGAGTCGTGAGCTCCTGCATCATTGCGCCGGGAAAGATCGGCGCTCCCGGAAAATGACCAGCCAGGAAAAACTCGTCGCCTCGCACCGACTTCTCGGTCACGATCTCGAAGTCGCTGATCGACACGATTCGATCGACAAGCAAATACGGCGGTCGATGGTGCAGGTATTGCTCGACGGTCGGAAACTCGTGGTGGTAACGCTGCGCGGTCATAGGGTGGCTCGAATACGAATGCAGTTGTTCGCGGCCGTAGTAGGTCGCGCCGAAGCATGCAGCGTAGCCGGCGTGATGGCGATTGCCAACCTGTTGGCCGGTAGATCAAGCCTTGGGGCTGACGCGATCTCGGTCCAAAGATCGATCCGAGGCTGGTGCGGTGAGCGCCGGATAGGAGCGCGAGAACGCCGAAGCGAGCGTTGAGTCGCATGGCGTTGCGAAGTCGCGTTTCGCGGGTACTACTCGATGCAACCTGTTTGAGAGGGCGGTGTCAAGGAGCACACGACTTCGGGGCGACCGTTACTTTGGTGTAATAAATTGCCCGATCGCTTCAACTTGCCAAACCTCCGCCGTGGCGGGATCTGCGAATCGGATTGCGGTTCGAA
>JBJOLO010000085.1:0-5628 GCA_046045565.1 Planctomycetota bacterium
AGATGTGTTGGTTGCCAAAAGTATTTACATCCCTTGGATGCATTAAGCTGGTTTAGTCGAATCACTTCGTCCATCGCTTCCTGTGCGGTCATCAAAATTTGTTTCACGCGTACGTTCGCGGGTCCTGCGGTTGGCTGTACTTTGCCGTCGATCACCCATTCGGATACTCTGGCATCCGAGTCAATTGTGTCGCCGTCGACACGAATTACTGCATAGGCTTGGATGTAGTCGTTCGGACCTGTCATTCGCGGTTGGCGACTCACTGGACGACTCACTAGGGGCCAAGGCAGCGCACAAGACTTCCAAGCACCTGCAGGCATAGACATGAATGGCTAACCCACTGCGGGAGCGGATGTGTCTGTTCCGCTCTCGATCGACTTACGATCCAAAGGCATAGGTTTGGGTAAGCTGGGATCGGGTACGCGTTTTGGTCGCGAAACTGTTTTAACACCCGATGTCTGCTGACGCTTCCTGGCAGCATCGGCGATAGCATGAATATCGTATCCTGACTCCTTGGCAATATGTTCTCTGGTAGCTCTGATCTCTGCGACGATTGGATCGGTCATTTCAACTCTCCAGCAAATCAAAAGGTGTGCAGATCAGTGGCGGCTCCATTCCTAGGCTTCGACATGCCAGGTCGATCTTTGGACGGTGCTCGGGATTTGCGATATGCTTACAGTTCCAGGTCAATAAGAATTCTACGCCGTGAACTGCGGCCGTGGCGATATGAAAGGAGTCGATTCGAGCCTTGGCTGGTATTTGAAGTACGTCCGCAATCACCTCCGCCAGTTCTTCAACTTCTAGATTGGTTTCGAGAATCGGAATGTTTTGTAGATATAGCCGTCGTTCATCGGCGGCTTTCGGGTCGCCTTGGAAACACTCATCGATAACAAACTGGGATACAAAAACATCGCAAGCTGGTCGGTGAACATCCCACCATTCTCGTGTCGACAGTTGGTTTGCTGCTACGCGTAAATCGCGGCTATCTCGCATCGCCATATAGCCGATAATTGTAGTTTCGAGGTAAACCGAACGTTTCATACCTTGGCATCAATTCAAGCAGAGACGATTGAAAACGATTCCGTGGAGATCCCGACCGACTAGCCGCAGATCATCGCGTTAGTCCTAGTATAACCGTTTCGGGGCGTCATCGGCAGATTAAGACTTCTTGATAAGTAACCTGGAGCCGAAGGTCGAATATCACGAAGGCCGCAGGATTCGTAGTTGCCCGATCTTCCCTGAGCTGCGACCGATGCTCGACGAAGCCTTCGAGATCTTCGGCGACAAGAGCGAATACGCGATCGCCGCGCCCCAGTACCGCGCCGTACCCGACACGACTATGGGCTGGAAGAAGGCCAACCTACGCAGCGAGATGACTCGACTTCGGCACCGCGCCCGAGTGTCAGGTTGGCCACGATTGCTCCACTCTATCGTTCCACTCCATACGTGTCCGCCGGCAGACGGAACTGCAACGAGAGTCTCCGCTGCTCGTGGTTTGTAGCTGGTTGGGTAACTCGCCTCGGATTGCCCGGCAGAGTTACTTGCTGGTTACTGAGGATAATTGTGCCAAGGCAGCTGGAACGAAGAAGGTGATGGAGGAAGGGTGGACTTCAACCGTAAACTCCGACGCTACCGCCGGCTGACGATTCGTTAGGATTATTACAGCTTGATCTACCACGGATTGATTCACTTAGCATGCATACGGATCTGTCAACGAAGGTTGTGAAACCAGCTCTAGTCAATGTACAGGAATTCGTTCAGGTTCAGGATCGCGCGACACAAATCGATCCAGGCTCGGTTCGCCGACTGCTCTGGTGACTCGGCGTCGTGATGCAATGTAACATGTCGTGTGAGAAAGTTGTTGCATTGGGATCGCTCGTCGTCGCTGGGCGAGCGAGCGAGTGCCAGTTCAAATAACCGTGTGATTCGCGACGCGTTGTCGTCATACTCCGAGCGCAAGCGATCGGCGAGTGCCTCGGCGTAGCGAATGCCATCGGCACTATTGAGCAGCATTAGCGCTTGCGGTGCCACCACGGTAGTGTCTCGACGTGCGCACGAGACCGTGGTGTCGGGTAGGTCGAAGGTTTGCAGGAATGGCACCGGCAGACTTCGTTTTCGAATCAGAAACAGACTTCGCACGTCCGTATTTTCTGGAGGATCGGTATACCAGCCTTGCATGCGGCCGCCGTCGTCACCTTTCTCGGCTTCGAGAATGGCGGGCTGAGCTTGAATCAGTTCTTGCGGCACATTCGGCCAACGTGGTTTTCCGCTTGAATACGATTGCAGTCGTCCGGAGACGGTCAGTAGGCTGTCGCGAACGGCTTCGGCATCGAGCCGACGAGTCTCTTGGCGCCAGAGCAACCGATTGGTGGGATCCAGTTTCATCGCAGTCGTTGCGTCGGGATGGTCGAGCGAAGACTGACGGAATGTCTCGGATAGGAGAATGGCTCGCTGCAGGTGCTTGATCGACCAAGCGTGACTGCTGAATTGCAACGCGAGCATATCAAGAAGTTCGGGATGCGTTGGTCGCGCACCGGAGTATCCAAAGTCGTTGGGTGTGGCGACGATTCCTATCCCGAAATGATGCTGCCATATTCGATTCACCATCACGCGAGCCGTCCAGCGGTTCTCGGAGGCGACGATCCAGTTCGCCAGAGCCAGCCGTCGACCGGTGGTGTTCTCGCGTGGAGCGATGATCGTTGCGGGGTGCGGATCCAGCAGCGAAACAAAACCGGGGGCGACTTCTTCGAGTGGCGAGTGGAAGTCGCCTTGATCGAAACGATGAATAGCTGGCGCGTTCGCACCGGCATCGGCAGCGCCCATCGCGACCGAGGGCTGCCTCTTTTGCTTTTCCAGCTCGGCGATTTGATCGGTGAGCGCTTGATGAGCGGCTTTGTCTTTTTCCGCATCTTTGTCGAGTTTCGATTGTTTCTCTTGCAGTGTCGTAATTTGGGCATCGAGTGTTGTGTTGTGCTGAGTAAGTTGCTGGTGTTCATCAGCAAGTGTTATCACCAAATCGTCTCGCTCGGTGACTCCCGCGAAGAAGGCGCGCAGTCGATAGTGATCGACATGCGAAAGCGGATCGAACTTATGATCGTGGCATTGGCAGCACGACATCGTGAGGCCAAGGAATGCTGACGCCGTCGTGTTGGTCAGATCGGCGAGGATTTCCGCGCGGAGCCGCTGTTCCTCCTGGAATATCGATGCGGTGCTGTCCCACTGACCGAGCCGCAGGTAACCGGTAGCGATCAGGGCGTCGGCTTCCTGATGCGTTGCGGGAGGTATATCGACTATTTCATCGCCGGCCAATTGTTCTTTGACGAAGCGGTCGTACGGCTTATCGGAATTCAACGCGCGAACCACGTAGTCGCGATATTGCCAAGCCAGCGGCCGAAATTCGTCGCGTTCGTAACCGTTCGTATCAGCGTAACGGACAACGTCGAGCCATCCGCGCGCGAATCGCTCACCGTAGCGGGGCGATGCAAGTAGGCGATCGACCAGTCGTTCATCCGCATCGGGTGCGTCGTCGTGCGTAAACGCATCGACATCGTCTGGCGTCGGCGGTAGTCCCAGCAAGTTGAACGTCATCCGTCGAATGAGAGTTCGCCGATCGGCTCGCGGGGACTTGGATATTCCGACCTCTTGCATGGCCTGATGAATCCAGGTGTCGATCGGGTGAGCGACATCGCGAGTAATAATCGATGGAGCTTCGTGCTGCGTGATCGGCTTCAGCGACCACAAATCGAGTCGTTCGGAACCAAACAAGACTCGAATCGGATTGCGATCGTCTTGAAAGGCATCGCCAATCATTTGTTCATCTGTCGTGACTTCGTCTTGCGCCCACAGCGAATAGGACGTTGTCAGTCCGATCGCCACGAGGAACATGGTTAGATAGGTAAACCAAGTTAGACAGCGGCTGCCATTCGCTCGCGCCGCATGGCGGGCCAAATGTTCTTGAGCGAATTCGCGGATTGTCGTACGGAGCACTGCGTTCATGTCGAGACAATCCGCTGATGCCGACCGAGGCGACAGGGAGTTTAAGAATTAGAACAGGGTGTCGATCGCATTACCTTCGGCCAGCAGATTATACGGACGATTCTGAGCATCGAAGACTTCAAGGTTATGGATGCCCATGGCGCGATAAACCGTTTTGGTGATATCGGCGGGGGTCACCGGATTGTTGGCCGGATACTCGGCAAATCGATCGCTCGTGCCGTACGTTTGTCCGCCTCGAATACCGCCGCCTACGAGCACATCGGTCAGGCAATGCGTCCAGTGATCGCGGCCGGCGCCGCTGACCCCGCCGCTTCGCGGATCACCGATCTTCGGCTTGCGTCCCATTTCGCTGGTCACCAGCAGCAGGGTTTGATCGAGCAATCCGCGCTGCTGAAGGTCTTCGATCAATGCGGAGAACGCGCGATCGAATTGCGGCAGCAAGTCTTCTTTCAGGCAATTAAAGTTGTTGCCGTGTGTATCCCAGCCGCCGCCGCTGGCACACTTCTTGTCGAGCTTATCAGGATCGCCGCGCCAGAAGACGGTAATGAACGGCACACCGGCCTCGACCAAGCGCCGTGCGGCGAGCAGGCTCATGCCATTGACGTTTTCGCCGTAGCGCTCGCGAAGCGTCGGTTCTTCTTTGGTGACGTCGAACGCTTCCGTCGTGCTGGACGACAGCAGCAGGGAGAGTGCTCGCTGCTGCTGAGCGTTCCAAGTGCGTGTGACGGCATAGGTATCGAACTCGCGTTTGGCGGCGTCCAATTCACGCAAGAATGCGTGGCGGTTGGTCAGTCGATCGGCTGTGGTGCCACTTTGCAGGGCGAGTGCGGGGACTTGGAACTTCAGCGGCTGCTTGGGATCGCCTTCGACGTAGAGCGGATCGAATTCGAGTCCGAGTCGCGCGGCGAACTGGCCGGGTCGCGTGTATGCCGGCGCGCCCTCCTTCTGCGGCAGCGTAATGAAGTTCGGCAGTTTGGGGTGAGCCGGACGTTTTGCCGCCACGACCGCGCCCATGCTCGGCCAATCGTCAGGATAGGGGGTGCGATTGTTGCCCAGCGACAAGAACGTGGGATCGGGCACATGGCCTGTCAGGTTGTAGTAGTAGCCGGCGTGATGATCGTTGGTACTGACCGTACCGCCAACGCTGTTGACCACGGCCAGATGATGAGCCTGTTTGGCGAGCAGCGGCAGATGTTCGCACAGCTGAACGCCGGTCGACGAAGTGCTGATCGGCTTGAAGGGTCCTCGATACTCGTCGGGCGCGTTCGGTTTGAGATCCCACATGTCGATATGGGACGCACCGCCGCTGAGGAAAAACAGGATCGTCGACTTGGCGCGACCGCCAGCAAGGCCGGTGGATGCAGCCGCCGGTGTTGGAGCGGCGTTGAGCGGCCGGCCGAATGTCATGCCGGCAACGCCACACGTCGACGCCACCAGAAATGTGCGGCGTGAAAACGGAAGTCTCGCGTTGCCTACTCGCGATTCCATTTCGGATCAAACTCCGCCAAAGCAAAAAAACTCACTCGGAAAAAGCACCTATCGGCACAACAAGCGGTGTCAACGAATCCTGTCGCAATCAAGCCGACCTAAACCACCGTTGTGCGGCATCAAACGCCGCTCCCATCATAGTCA
>JBJOLO010000092.1:0-6041 GCA_046045565.1 Planctomycetota bacterium
GCAAAGTCGCAAGATCGCCACTTGGCCGGGATACTCATCACCGTGATTTCCCGCCATCACCAACGCGGTCGGGCCATCACCTCCACACACCACCGTGATGGGCACCATCAGGTTGGCCCACCCACCGAGGTTGTACGAGTACGGGATCAGCAGGTGACCGCAGCGTTTACCGGGTCCCGTGAGTTCAATGTCACAATGAATCTGCGAGCGTTCCATGAACATCCACCGCAAAGAGATGAAATGCGTAGCCGTAACATGAGCACAAAAAAAAAGGCCGCAGGCAACTGGTACCTGCGGCCCCTAGATTGGGTACGCTCTACTTGTCGTCCGGACTCACGGAAGGCGGAGGAGGAGCTACGTTCGCACCGGCACCGGCATCACCACTTTGGACTGGTGGCTGAGCAGGAGCGGCTTCCGGATTGGCCGGGGTTTCGACCTTCGGACCGCTATCACCACCACCACAGCCAACCAATGCAAACATCGAAGACAACACAAGAGCTGAACACAAACGTTTCATTTGATAACCTTCCATGAAACAAAAGTTACTGTTGGATTGATTCATCCGTAACCTGGATACCTTCACGCATGCCCGAGTAATGTCGGAACTGCAACCGTTGCACATTGTAAGTGATTGGCGCAACGGAGCCATCCCCCTTCGCGAACATCACCACGTTGGGATGCTCCGAGCTGAATTGGTACCAGTTGCCTTTGTCGGGAACACCGCCAGCGACGACGAGATTCCAAGCGGTCGGCAAGGCGCCAGCGCCCATCCACGAGTGTGAGAACTGCAGTTGTCGTGTGGTACCCAAGCGGCCACCGACGGTTTCGCCGAACGCAATCACGTTCGAAGTGCCATCGAGGATCGCACCCATGTTGTTCTTACCGCGGTTGGTGTAGATACCTTCCCAGAACAACCAAGTGCTCGAAGCCGGCAACGTGCCGTCATTCGGAATGTAGCCCAATCCACCGGCCACACCCAGATAGTTCAATCGACCCAACGGACTCTGGCCACCGAAGTAGGCCATCGTGATCGTACCGCTGTTACCGGCAGGCACGTTGGCCGTTCGATAGTGGTGCAACAAAGCCGACGTTCCGCCAACGCTGCTGTACGGGTTCGTCGATGGGCAAATAAACGAATTGATCTTCGTTTGCGCCAACGCATAGTCCGTGGACCACCAAACCGGCGTGGTAAGCATCGTATAGCCGATTGTCGTCGGATCGATGTCACGGTAATACTGCGACGGATTCGGGAAGTCCGGATCCATGCGGCGTGTATCGGAAATCTTATCGTACAGCATCGTCAGTTCCATGTAGGGCAACAAAAACGGCAACACGCCGTACCATTGCTGGTTATAGGCCGGCCCCGTCAACGACGACGATCCAAGATAACCCGGAGGCAGCATGTTCTTCGAATCGTGATAGGTGTGTGCCGACAGAGCAATCTGCTTGAGATTGTTCACGCATTGCGTGCGACGAGCCGCTTCGCGAGCAGCCTGAACTGCAGGCAACAACAGCGCGACCAAAATGCCGATGATCGCGATCACCACGAGTAATTCCACCAGCGTAAAGCCAGTGCGGCGAGATCGCCGAGTGAGCCCAGTGAAACTCATACCCAACCTCCGAGAAAGAAATGAGAAAAAGACAAAGATTTTATATCATTTCAAATCAAGCATCGTTTCGAACCGCGCAACCGCGATCGCGTCTGCACCACGCTTGACGGTCCGATTGTAACCCATCCAAAACGCCATACAAGTCAAAATCATCGCCAGCGTAGCGATTTGCGACGCCGCCGGCCGAGCCCGAAAACCTCCCGCCTCGACGGCGCATCGATTGCGCAAACAGTAGGGAACCGTTTGCGAGCCAAGCCCCTCAACCGCTTGCATAACTGTACGTTTATTCAGTAGTCTAATGAGTTGAGTCAGCATCTCGGCTTGCAGGCCTACCGCGAGCAGCCGAGTCCTGGATCCGCGTTCTTCCACACCTCATGCTGTGACCGAGACCCTGCGAGAGACGTCCCGTCTTATCCCCCGAGCGATCGCAGATGACCTCTTCAGAATCCGATTTTCGGGCCGGAACGGACAAGTTAAGCGGATTGCCCCGCGCGAAAGGCCGCGGGTCCCAATTCAACCCCAAGCCGCGTTTTCAACGCCTCGCACTGCACGCCGACCTGCAGTCCGAACCGGGCGACGACCAGGAGCCGCTCGAATCCGACGGCGCCCCTGCGACCGGCGCAAGAACGGTGCCCACCGAGTACTTCCTGGATGACGCGAAATCGGTGGTCAGCGAAAACGCCAGTCCCGACATCCCGTTTCGATACAGCTTGAACCCGTACCGCGGTTGCGCTCACGGCTGCAGCTATTGTTTTGCCCGGCCCACGCACGAGTACTACGACCTGAGTGCCGGACTCGATTTCGAGGCGAAGATCTTCGTCAAACAGCGAGCTCCCGAGCTGTTTCGCGATTGGCTGGCCCGCGATCGTTACGAACCCGAAACGGTCGCGATATCCGGCGTGACCGATTGTTATCAACCGATCGAGCGGCAACTGGAACTCACCCGCCGCTGTTTACAAGTCGCCTTGGAAGCACGACAGCCGATTGCCATCGTCACCAAGAATGCGCTGGTGACCCGCGACGTGGAGATCCTGCGCGAAATGGCCGCACTGCAATTAGTGAAAGTCGCCATCAGCATCACGTCGCTCGACCAATCGCTCATCAAGTTGATGGAACCGCGCACCGGAAGTCCTGCTGCCAAGCTCCGCGCGATGCAGGTGCTCGCGAGTGCCGGCATACCGGTGCACGCGATGGTCGCACCTGTGATCCCCGGATTGACCGATCATGAGATTCCCCGGATCCTACAAGCCGCAAGAGAAGCCGGCGCACGATCGGCCAGCTACATCTTGCTTCGCTTGCCGCTAACCGTGGAACCGGTTTTTCTCGAGTGGCTTGCGCGGACGCAGCCGGGCAAGCGAGCCTTGGTCGAGTCGCGAATCCGCGCGACACGCGGCGGGCACTTATATGAAAGCGAGTTCGGCGTTCGGATGCGCGGCCGCGGCGAAATCGCCGATCAGATCGGCCGTTCCTTCGAAATCTTCTCGCGACGGTATGAACTCGATCAGCCCTCCCCGCCGCTCGATACGGCCCAGTTCCGCCGCCCCGTCCCCAGCACCGGACAGCGATGGCTCTTCTAGCAACGCCGCCTGCTCAGACCGTGGTTGTCCACCGCACAAACGACACGACGCGCGAATGAGGATTCGCGCGTCGTGAACTGACTTACTTCGATCGATGAAAGGGACGAGCAGGCTAGTGGTTGCCTTGCTCACCCCAATTCCGAGCGTCACCGAAAAGGGCGTCGGTTGCTTGAGCCGTACCGCTGGTGCGGCCAACTTCAGCCCACTTTCGGCGAGCATCCCGCGCGAGCGCGTCGAGCACCGAATCCAGGCCGCTCGACACTTGTTCCACCGCCCGAGCATCCCACCGCACGCCCCGTGACTCCGTTGCCGAAATCAGCGTTGGCTTGGCCGAAGCGCCGATGGCTTGCGTGCCTGTCACGACTTGCCCAGTGCTCGGTTGCAAGGTCGCAAGCGATGCACCAAGCAGGTCGGCAACAACACTCACGCTGCCATCCCGGTTCCCGCTCGGTGGCGGATCAGCAATGCCTTGCGGATTCGTGTTTGTGGCGGAGAGCTGATAAAACGTTGGCGAAAACGTTCCCGCAGTGTTTCCTCGAGCATTCGTGTACTCGTAAATCCGATCGGTGCCCGAGTCCACAACCCACAGGCTGCCCGAGGTCTGAGTCGGATCGAGCGTGATGCCCGTGGGGGCCTTGTTCGCGGTATTCAGATTCCACGAGATCATCGCGTCGGCACCGGTGGTGCTCGTCACAATGCTTCCGTTTGCGTTCAAAACGTAGCGGAAGACCTTGTCCGTGGATGCATCATTGACAATCCACAAGTAGTTCTTCGTACTGTCGCTGCCCCAGACGACATCCTTGGGACCCGTATTGCCGCTGCCTAGTGCCCAGTTGCCTGTGGCCGCAACGGTACCGGATGCCGAAACAGCCGCACCGGCGTAGTAGAAAATACGGTCCGATTTCGCGTCCACAATCCAGATGTTCGTCCCGTCGGTCGCGATGCCTTCTACCGTCGCCGTCGAGGCCAGCGTTCCGGCTGTCCACGAACCCAGCCATCCACCGCTGGTGTTGTAGACATAAACATTGCGATTCCTATCGACCACCCAGACTTTGTCACCGGCACTCGTCATTGCGGCACCGCGAGAAGCGGTGTTTCCGGTGCCTGTTAGGGCATAGTTTTCGATTGCACCACCCGTCTCGGTGTACTCGAAGGTCCGATCGGTTGTTCCGTCATCGACCACATAGAACTTGGTCGGCGGTGGCGGATCGTTGTCCAGATTGACGAGCGACACATCCGCGACGGCACGTCCGCTGTAAAGCGGGTCGCTCGACGAGGCGGCGGCCGTTACGATCGTGTACGTGATATTTCCATCGTAAACGCTGTCATCGACTCCCGTGACCGTGACGGTTTGCGGTACCGACCAATCGGCTGGCGTGAACGTGACTGAGGTGACGACACCTAAAGAACCCTCGGTCGCATCGCTGGTACTGAGTCCGATCGTGACGTTCGCTGTCGGCTCCGAATCCAGCTTGATCGTAAACGAGACGGAGGTCAAATTCTCGCTGGTTTGATTGTTCGGCGAGGGATCACTGACTGTGACGCCGGCGGTGTCGTTGTCCTGATTCGACAAACCGACGTCAGCAGGATTCCGCCCGTTGTAATTAGCATCGGCCGAGGTTGCCGCACCGAGCACTACCGAATAGGCGATGTTTCCGTCGTCGATGAAGTCATCCTTGCCGGTCACCGTCACCGTCTGAGGCGTCGACCAGTTGGCGGAAGTAAAGGTCAGAGACGTCGTGTTGACCGTTCCCTCGGTTTCGTCGCCGGAACTGACAGGGATGGTAACGTCGGCCGTGGGCGCGGAATCCAGCACCACGCTGAAGGAAACGGAGCCTCCTGCCTCGGTGGTAGTCGCTGACGGGGTCGGCGCGGAAACCGAAATCCCCGGTACGGTGGCTCCATTCAGGTATTCGACCACCCGCTTCATCACGGTCGCTTGGTTATTCGGATTCGCGGCGGACGTGCTGATCGATTCAAAGGGCAACGTGCTAAATACCATGCCGAACCCGCCGGCAGCGTAGTTGCCGCGATAGTTCACGGCGGAGTAGGGATAGGCAGCCGTCGAGAGTCCATGCAGATACGTGCCTTCTGCGCCAGCCGCCGGCGACAACGCATCAACATATAACGACGGGAAATCTGATGGCCTCGCCACCGCCAGGCTTTGGCCGTTGGAAACGGCATTGCCCGTGACACCGGTTTCAGTGTGGGCCGCGGTTGTGACATCGCTGGTGAACGCAGAAACCTTAAGGTAGTTGGTGCGGAAGGTGGTAGAAACACCGTTGTAAAAGACGTCTTGACCGGAGATAAAAATCCGTCCGCCACCGTCAAGGTACCCCTGGATCGCAGTTTGCTCACCAGCGCTCAGACCGGCTCCAACACTGCTGAAATCGTAACCGGTGTTCCAGATCACGACGCTGTACGAGGCCAGCTGCGATGCCGAGGGCGTTGAACCAATTGATGCGACATTCCAGGTGTCGTACGAGTAGTTATTCGCTTGCAGCGCGGCGTTGAAGAATCGTTCATACGTCGCACCTTGGTCGTCATCGACGAACAGGATCGGCGCCGGGGTGGCTGTGGTGAAACTGTTCATCGCCGAGGTGGTCACGTTGCCCGCTGCATCGCGCGATCGCGCTTGATAGTAATAGGTGGTGGCGGGTGTAAGTCCCGAGAGCACCGCCGTGTGGCTCGTAAGAAGTGATGCATCGTTGTACGTAATATTCAGATTGGTCGAACTGGTTCCGTACAGCACCTCGGTGGTTGCCGATTCATTGGTGGTCCATTTGATATCGGCACTGGTCGCGCGAGGGGTCGATGTGATTGACAAGATCGTTGGTGCGACGGTGTCGGCGGT
>JBJOLO010000112.1:0-2738 GCA_046045565.1 Planctomycetota bacterium
GGCTTGCCACTTCGGTGGAACTCAACACAGCGGTCGCGGAAGCTCTTCCGGCGGATCGCGAACTCGACCGCACCGTGTTGCCGATTCCCGAACCCGAGTGGGCACCGATCACCGAAGTTGACGCGCGCAATGTCAAAGCTCCGCCACGATTTGATGTAATGGCGCCGAAGGGTGCGCCAAATGTGGTGGTTGTGTTGATCGATGACATGGGCTTCGGTCACTCAAGCGCGTTCGGCGGGCCATGCCAGATGCCGACGGTGGAGCGGCTTGCGCGAAACGGCCTGCGCTACAACCGCTTCCACACCACCGCACTCTGCTCGCCCACGCGCATGGCACTGCTCACGGGGCGCAATCATCACTCGGCGAATTGCGGCTCGGTACAGGAAGTCGCCACCGCCTTCCCTGGCAATCAAGGTAACCGCCCGAACAATGTGGCGCCGCTTGCGGAGATGCTGCGACTGAACGGTTACAGCACGGCCGCGTTCGGCAAGTACCACGAGACGCCGCCGTGGGAGGTGAGCCCGTCCGGTCCGACGGACCGCTGGCCGACGCGATCGGGCTTCGACAAGTTCTACGGCTTCATCGGCGGCGAGACCAATCAGTGGGCGCCGTTAATCTATGACGGCATGTCGCGTGTCGAACCTCCGCAGGATCCCAACTACCACTTCACGACCGACATGACCAATCAGGCGATCAAGTGGACTCGCTATCAGAAAGCATTAACGCCGGACAAGCCGTTCTTTGTCTACTTCGCCACCGGCGCGACGCATGCTCCGCACCACGCGCCCAAGGAATACATCGCGAAGTACCAGGGCAAATTTGATCATGGATGGGATCGTCAGCGTGAGATTACCCTGGCCAATCAAAAGAAACTCGGCGTGGTGCCCGAAAACACGAAGCTCGCGCCGAAGCCCGAGACAATTAAGGACTGGGACAAACTGACAGCCGACGAAAAGAAACTGTATACGCGGCAGATGGAGGTCTTCGCGGGGTTTGCCGAGCACACCGATCGCGAGATCGGTCGGCTTGTTTCCGCCATCGAAGAGTTGGGGGAAATGGACAATACGCTCTTCTTCTACATCGCGGGTGACAATGGCTCCAGCGCCGAAGGCGGACTGACCGGGACATTCAATGAGGCTGTCGCGTTAAACGGGTTGGCCGATTCGGTGGAAGACCAGCTCAAGCGTCTCGATGATTTCGGCGGGCCGATGGCGTACAACCATTTTCATGCCGGTTGGGCGGTCGCGGGCAATACGCCGTTCCAATGGACCAAACAGGTCGCTTCGCACTTTGGCGGTACTCGCAACGGAATGGTCGTGCACTGGCCACAAAAGATTAAAGCAAAGGGAGAAGTCCGGTCCCAGTTCCATCACGTTATTGATATCGCCCCGACGGTCCTCGAAGCGGCGCACCTGCCGGAACCGAAATCGGTGAACGGCACCGTGCAGAAGCCGATCGAAGGCGTAAGCATGGCTTACTCGTTCAACGACTCTAAAGCGAAGGGACAACGCACGACGCAGTACTTCGAGATGTTCGGCAATCGTGGTCTCTATCACGATGGCTGGACGGCAGTAACGAAGCACCGCACTCCTTGGGCGGATACGCCCGACGGACCATTCGCGAAAGACAAGTGGGAGCTTTATGACATTGACAACGATTTCAGTCAGTCTGAAGACCTGGCGGCAAAGAACCCGGAGAAGCTCAAGGAATTACAGGAGCTATTTCTGAAGGAGGCGGTGAAGTATCACGTCCTGCCGCTCGACGACCGCACCTTCGAACGATTCAATCCCGCAATGGCCGGACGCCCCGATCTGATGGGGGATCGTACAACGCTGACGGTGTACGAGGGCATGACCGGGATGATGGAGAACGCATTCATCAACGTGAAGTGTCGCTCCCACGTAATCACAGCCGAGGTCGAGATTCCGACAGGAGGAGCCGAGGGGGTGATTATCTGTCAGGGCGGACGGTTCGCCGGTTGGAGTTTGTACATGAAGGACGGCAAGCTGAGCTATGTTCACAACTGGGTCGGTAAAGAACGCTACACGATCACTGCGGAGAAACCGTTGGCCGCTGGCAAAGCGACACTGCGTTACGAGTTCGCATACGACGGTGGCAAGCCCGGTTCGGGCGGGCAAGGGACCCTCTTCGTCAACGGCGAGAAAGTGGCGGAAGGACGTATCGCGAAGACCACGCCTTTTATTTTCTCCGCAGATGAGACGGCCGATGTAGGGCAGGACGATGCCACGCCGGTCACCGAAGAGTACAACCATCGCGACAAGTTCAATGGCACCATCAAGAAAGTGACGATCGAAGTTAAGTAGTTGGTTATCCTAAACTTAGTCGACCTTACCGATCGAGCATCGTTTGAGGTTTGCAGGCGGCTGCAAGGTCAGCAAGAACGGCGGTGCTGTCCCAAGCGAGCAAAGGCTGCTCGGGATAGCATCGTTCGAGTCGGACAAGCGTTCCATTGTCCGATCGCCGAGCCCTTCGAGAGACGAATGACTATCTCCTTCATTCGTTCGCCAAGCTCGGCAGCGGAACCAAGTCGCTGTGCGAATTCTTTCGCCGTGAGCAGAAAACTCGACGTGCATCGCCATGCATACAGGTCGGCACGATGGTCGCAGTTACGCGTGTCCTCCCATTGCTCGGGTGCCATGTAGTCGGGCGTTCCCAGTACTTGGCCCGATTGGGTGAGCTGCCGCGGTTCCGAGCCTTCGGCGAGCAATCGAGCGAGG